>DASXXO010000109.1:0-19117 GCA_036503045.1 Caldimonas sp.
CGAACCAGTGCTCCTGATGCGCGAGCAGCGCGCGGTCGGCGGCGAGCACGGCGGCTCCATCGCCTTCGGTCTTGAGGATCCAGGTGCCGAGCTCGAGCTCGTTGGTGCGCAGCGTCAGGATCGCGTCGTCGAGCTGGCGCGCCATCGCGAGCGGCCACCATGCGGCGCCCGCGGCCTCGATGCCGGCGATGTCGGCGGGCTGCGCTCCGGCGGGCGCCTTGACGGTGATCGTCGCCGTGCGACGCGCGCGGTCCATCTCGATCGCGACGTGCCCGTAGCGGATCGCGTCCGCGCTCGCCTCGCGCTCGATCCGCGGGAGCGCGACGCCGGTCGCCGCGGCGGGGCGCGGGCTCGTGGCGGCGAGCTTCTCGGCGCGCTCATGGACGGTGGCAGCGAACTGCGCCGGCTTGGCGATCGCGTCGACCAGGCGCCACTCGACGGCGCGCTGGCCGCGCACGCCTTCGACGCTGGTGCAGAAGATGTCGGCGAGGTCGTGGCGCACCTTGCGCTTGTCGATCACGCGGGTCAGTCCGCCGGTGCCCGGCAGGACCCCGAGCAGCGGAACTTCGGGCAGCGACACCGACGACGAGCGGTCGTCGACGAGAACGATCTCGTCGCACGCGAGCGCGAGCTCGTAGCCGCCGCCGGCGCAAGCGCCGTTGACGGCAGCGACGAACTTGATTCCCGAGTGCCTCGACGTGTCCTCGATGCCGTTGCGCGTCTCGTTGGTGAACTTGCAGAAGTTCACCTTCCAGGCGTGGCTCGAGACGCCGAGCATGAAGATGTTGGCGCCCGAGCAGAACACGCGGTCCTTGCCGCTGGTGACGATCACCGAGCGCACCTCGGGATGCTCGAAACGGATCCGGTTGAGCGCATCGGCGAGCTCGACGTCGACGCCGAGGTCGTAGCTGTTGAGCTTGAGCTTGTAGCCGGGGCGGATGCCGGCGTCTTCGGCGACGTCGAGGGTCAACCGGGCGAGCGCCCCTTCAGCCGAGAGCTTCCAGTGGCGGTACTGCGACGGCTCGGTGCGGTAGTCGACGCGCGGCGAAGCGGTGTTGTCCATTCAGGGGTCTCCGGAGAAAGGCAGCCGCAAGTGCGCCGCGGCCCTGCATCATAGTGCATGAACATCACTCCCGGCAAGCGCGAGCTGCAGTTTGATTCACATCGACGCCGGTCGGCTGGCGCCGCTGGCCGAGGGCGCTCGGCGCGCCGTCGGCGAGGAGGCCGCTCACCAGCGCGAGCAGGCCCTCGAAGCTTTGGTCCTCGCTCTTGCCCGAAGTGTCGAAGCGCGCGTCCGCCTTGGCATAGAAGGCCGTGCGGCCGGCGAGGATGCGGCGCAGGTCGGCCATCGCCTCGCGGCTCTGCGCCATCGGCCGGGTATCGCCCTGCGCGGCGACGCGCGCCATGTGCTCCTCGGGCGACGCCTGCAGCCAGACCGTCGTGCAATGGCCGAGCAGCGCGTTGAACGTGGCCGGCTCGGCGACGATGCCGCCCGGCGTCGCGATCACCGCCGCCGGATGCTGGCGCACCGTCTCGTCGAGCGCGCGCCGCTCGTAGCGATGGTAGGCAGCGCTGCCGTAGAGGTCGTGGATCTCGCGGATGCTGCAGCCGGCGATCCGCTCGATCTCGCGGCTCAGCTCGACGAACGGCATGGCGAGCGCCTCAGCGAGCCGGCCGCCGAGCGTCGACTTGCCGGCGCCGCGCAAACCGATCAGGGCGATGCGGCCGCCGCGCGCCGCATCGCCACCGGCGACGCCGAACAGCGTCGCGAGCGCGAGCCTGGCGCGGCGCAGATCGGCGTCGCTGCGACCGCGCAGCAGCTCGCGCAACATCAGCCATTCGGGCGAGCTCGTGCTGAGGTCGCCGACCAGCTCGGCGAGCGAGCAGTCGAGCGCGGTCGCGACCTGCTGCAGCACCAGGATCGACGCGTTGCCGATCCCGTACTCGAGGTTCGCGAGGTGACGCTCGGAGACGCCGGACGCGATCGCGACCGACTTGCGCGTCAGGCCGCGGCGCGCGCGCAGCAGGCGGACGCGCTCGCCGAGGGCGAGCAGGAAGGGGTCCTTGCGGGTTTCGGCCATACATGCAGTATAGTGCTTGACGAACGGAGGCGATGCAACTATCGTGCGTCTCCCGCCCCGCCTGGACGCCAGCGATGCCATCGCCGCCCGAACCGCTCAATTTCGCCCGCCACCTGTTCGACGTGAACGCCGGCCGCGCCGCCAAGCTCGCGTACGTCGACGACCGCACCGGCCTCAGTTACGCCGCGCTCGAAACGCAGGCGCGCCGCTTCGCCGCCGCGCTGCTCGGCCTCGGCCTGCGGCGCGAGGAGCGCGTCCTGCTGCTGATGCTCGATTGCGTCGAGTGGCCGGTGGCGTTCCTCGGCGCGCTCCATGCGGGGGTGGTTCCGGTCGCGGTCAACACGCTGCTGACGACCGACGACTACGCGTACATGCTCGCCAACAGCCGCGCCCAGGCGGCGATCGTCTCGGCCGCGCTCGCGCCGACCCTCGCGCAAGCGCTCGCACGCGGCAGCCACGAGGTGCGCCACGCGATCGTCGCCGGCAAGAGCGATGCGCTGCCGGATGCGATCGCGTTCGATTCGCTCGTCGCCGCGAGCGAGCCGCTCGCTGAAGCCGCGCCGACGCGCGGCGACGACCCTGCGTTCTGGCTCTATTCGTCGGGCTCGACCGGCAAGCCCAAGGGCGCGGTCCACACCCACGCCAACGCGTGGTGGACCGCCGAGCTCTATGGCAAGAGGGTGCTCGGGCTCGCCGAGCACGACGTCTGCTTCTCCGCCGCCAAGCTCTACTTCGCGTACGGCCTCGGCAACGCGCTGACCTTTCCGCTTTCGGTCGGCGCGAGCGTGGTCCTGATGGCCGAGCGGCCGACGCCCGACGCGGTCTTCAAGCGCTGGAGCGGCGCCGCGGCCGCGGCGGCGACCGGCACGGCGCTGAAGCCGACCGTCTTCTTCGGCGCGCCGACCGGCTTCGCCGGCATGCTGGCGTCGCCCGCGTTGCCGACGCGCAACCAGGTTGCGCTGCGCATGTGCTCGTCGGCAGGCGAGGCGCTGCCGGCCGAGATCGGGCAGCGCTTCGAGCGTCACTTCGGCTGCCAGATCGTCGACGGCATCGGCTCCACCGAGATGCTGCACGTCTTTCTCTCGAACCGGCCCGGCGACGTCCGCTACGGAACGACCGGCAGGCCCGTCGCCGGCTACGAGATCGAGCTGCGCAATGACGACGGCCGGCCGGTCGCCGACGGCGAGGTCGGCGAGCTCTACATCAAGGGCCCGAGCGCGGCGCTCATGTACTGGGGCGACCGCGAGCGATCGCGCACGACGTTCCAGGGCGAGTGGACGCGAAGCGGCGACAAGTACGTGCGCGACCGCGACGGCTACTACACCTACTCTGGGCGCAGCGACGACATGCTGAAGGTGAGCGGGATCTGGGTCTCGCCGTTCGAGGTCGAGGCAACGCTGATGCAGCACCCGGCGGTGCTCGAATGCGCCGTGATCGGCACCGAGGACGCCGAGGGACTCGTCAAGTCGAAGGCCTTCGTCGTCACCAAGCCGGGTGCTTCGACCAGCGACGCCGAGCTGAAGGCGTTCGTCAAGGAGAGGCTCGCGCCGTACAAGTACCCGCGCGCGATCGAGTTCATCGACGAGTTGCCGAAGACCGCGACCGGCAAGATCCAGCGCTTCCGGCTGCGCGAGCGCGAGCGCGCGGGCGCGCCGGCGGCGCTCTGAGCACGACGAAGGAACTCCGCGGTGGACGAAGCGACAGTGCCTGCGGCCGCACGTTCGTTCGCGACGCTCCCGACCGAGGATGGACGCGCGATCCGCCTCGAATACGAATGGGTCGGACCACGCGAAGCGCAGGGACCGGTGGTCGTCTTCCTCCACGAAGGCCTCGGCTCGGTCGCGATGTGGCGCGACTTCCCGGTCGCGTTCTGCGCGGCGAACCGGCTGCGCGGCTTCGTCTACTCGCGCCGCGGCTACGGTCGCTCGACTCCGCGGCCGGCGAGCGAACGCTGGGCGTCCGATTTCATGCACGTGCAGGCGCACGAGGTCCTGCCCGCGCTGCTCGGCGAGATCGGCATCTCCCGGCCCTGGCTCTTCGGCCACAGCGACGGCGGCTCGATCGCGCTGCTCTACGCCGCGCGCCACCACGACGTCGCCGGGGTCGTCGCCGTCGCGCCGCACCTGTTCGTCGAGGACCTGTCGATCGCGAGCATCCAGCAGGCGCGGGTCGCTTACGAGACGAGCGACCTGCGCCAGCGACTCGCGCGCTACCACGACGATGTCGACTCGGCGTTCTTCGGCTGGAACGACGCCTGGCTCGCGCCCGACTTCCGCGCCTGGAGCATCGAGCGCGAGCTCGCGACGATCGCCTGCCCCGTCCTCGCAGTGCAGGGCGTCGACGACGAGTACGGCACGCTCGCGCAGGTGCGCGCGATCGCGCGCCGGCTTCCCGGCCGCGCCAGCGTGCTCGAGCTCGAACGCTCCGGCCACTCCCCGCACCGCGACCAGCCCGACGCGCTGATCCGCGCGGCCGGTCGCTTCATCGCCGAGAACTCCTGACCCATGGCTTCGCACGTTCCCTGCTGGGTGCCGACCCCCGCTGCAGTGACCGATGCCTGCGATCAGGAACAACCGGCCGTACGCCTGCGTCTAGGCAAAGCCTCCATCGAGGTCGGCAACGCGTGTAGTCGTTGACCGAGTTCGGCGGTCGAGCCGACGACCGAGCCCTCGATGCCGGCCAGGACGCGTTGCCGCTGCTGCCGAGTGCCGTGAGCGAACCCTGGTTGCCGCCAGCCCAGCCGCCGCCCATAGTTGTGAATCTTCTGGTTCCAGTTGGCAGACGCGGGCATGCAGATCTCGATGCCGATGCCGCAGATCGCGACCGGCGTCGTTGCGGTGCCGAGCGTCAGCGCATCGCCCCTCTTGAACGCCTTGACGAGCAGCACGGTCGTGTTCGCGTCGGGCATGAACGCCGTCTTCATGGTGTCGTCGCACGTCGGCGCGACGGGCGCGGGCGCCGGGGAGCTGTCACTTCCGCCGCACGCCGCCGGCAACGCCGATGCGGCGACGAGCGAGAACATGAGGGCGAGGCGGGCGCGCGCGTCACCGCGCGATGAAGGATCTGTGGCCATGCGAAAGTCTCCAGGTCATGTTGCCCGCCGGCGGCGGGAGCGCTTGTGCCCGCAAGGTAGTGCGACAGCGAGAGAGCGATCTATCGAACGGCGCGCGGGCCCGTCGAACATCCGCCCGTCGACCTCGGGACTGACGCGATGCAGCGCCGCACACTCGGCAACACATTGCCGAAAACCCGCTTGCTCGTGATCGCGGATTGCGGACACTCGCCGCATCGCGACCAGCCCGAGATCCTCTCGCGCGAGGCCGGCCGATTCATCGTCGGTCCAGCAGACCATTCCTGAACCGGAGATCCCATGCAGTCGAACCGATTCCTTCCCTCGACATTCGTCGCGCTCGCGCTCGCCTGTGCTTCGCTGGCGGCGCAAGCGCAGTCGTCGAGCGGCCCGATCAAGATCGGCCTGATGCTTCCCTATAGCGGCACCTATGCAGCACTCGGCAACGCGATCGAGAACGGCTTCAAGCTCTACGTCCAGGAGCAGGGCGGCAAGCTCGCCGGGCGCGAGATCCAGTACTTCAAGGTCGACGACGAGTCCGAGCCTTCCAAGGCGACCGACAACGTCAACAAGCTGATCAAGCGCGACAACGTCGACGTCCTCGTCGGCACCGTCCACTCGGGGGTCGCGCTGGCGATGGCCAAGGCGGCGAAGGACAACAACACGCTGCTCGTCATCCCGAACGCCGGCGCCGACGCGATCACCGGGCCGATGTGCAGCGCGAACATCGTGCGCAGCTCGTTCTCGAACTGGCAGCCCGGCTACGCGATGGGCATCGTCGCCGGCCAGAAGGGCGTCAAGCGCGCGATGACGATCACCTGGGCTTACGCGGCGGGCGCGGAGTCGACGAAGGGCTTCACCGAAGGCCTCGAGAAGGGCGGCGGCAAGGTGATCAAGGACCTCTCGCTGCCGTTCCCGAACGTCGAGTTCCAGGCGCTCCTCACCGAGATCGCGGCGCAAAAGCCCGACGCCGTCTATGCGTTCTTCGCCGGCGGCGGCGCGGTCAAGTTTGTCAAGGACTACGCCGCCGCGGGCCTCAACAAGACGATCCCGCTCTACGGCCCGGGCTTTCTCACCGACGGCACGCTCGAGGCACAGGGCGCCGCGGCGCAGAACATGCTGACGACGCTGCACTACGCCGACAACCTCGACACGCCGAAGAACAACGCGTTCCGCAATGCCTATGCGATCGCCTACAAGTCACAGCCCGACGTCTATGCGGTGCAGGGCTACGACGCGGCGCAGATCCTCGCCAACGGGTTGAGGGCGGTCGGCGGCGACCTCTCCAAACGCGACCAACTCACGGCAGCGATGAGGAAGACCCCGGTCGACAGCCCGCGCGGCAAGTTCACGCTCTCGCCGGCAGGCAACCCGGTGCAGGACATGTACCTGCGCGAGGTCAAGGGCAACAACAACGAGTTCCGCTCGGTCGCCGTCAAGGCGCTCGCCGACCCGGCGCGCGGCTGCAAGCTCTGAACGGCGGCGCGTGAGCGTGGCGATTGCGCTCGCCACCGCTCGGCGCGCACACTGAGGCGGCGATGGACACCGCCACCTTCCTCGTCCAGTGCCTGAACGCGGTCCAGTACGGGCTGCTGCTCTTTCTCGTCGCGAGCGGGCTGACGCTGATCTTCGGGATCATGGGCGTCATCAACCTGGCGCACGGCAGCTTCTACATGCTGGGCGCCTACCTCGCGTTCGCGCTCGCGCCGTGGTTCGGCGACTGGTTCGTGACGCGCCTGGTCGTCGGCGTCTTGCTCGCGGCGCTCTTCGGGTACCTGCTCGAGTGGGCGTTCTTCAGCTTCCTTTACGAGCGCGACCACCTGCAGCAGGTGCTCCTCACGTACGCGCTGATCCTCGTCTTCGAGGAGATGCGAAGCCTCCTCGTCGGCAACGACGTGCACGGCGTCGCCGCGCCGTCCTGGCTCGCCGGGGGCTTCCATCTCGGCGCGCTGATGGAGTACCCGTGGTATCGCGTGTTCGCGTCGGCGGCGTGCCTGGTGGTCGCGCTCGCGCTCTACGCGGTCGTCAACCGCACGCGGCTCGGCATGATGATCCGCGCCGGAGCGAGCGACCGCGACATGGTGCGCGGCCTCGGCGTCGACATCCGGCGCCTCTACCGCATCGTCTTCGCGGGCGGCGTGGCACTGGCCGCGCTCGCCGGCATGATCGCCGCGCCGCTCTCGTCGGTCTATCCGGGGATGGGGTCGAGCGTGCTCATCATCTGCTTCGTCGTCGTCGTGATCGGCGGCATCGGCTCGATCACCGGCGCGCTCGTCGCGTCGCTCCTGGTCGGCTTCGTCGACACTTTCGGCAAGGTCTTCTTCGCCGAGTGGAGCGGCGTCGGCGTCTACGTGCTGATGGCAATCGTGCTCGTCTGGCGCCCCGAAGGGCTGATGAAGCGTGGCTTCTGACGCCGCGACGGCGAGCCCGACCGACGTCGCCGCCGATGTCGGCACCCTGCCCGACATCGCCCGCCATGAGGCGGGCGGCTGGCTCGTTCCGGTAGCGGCCGCGCTCGTCGTGGCTGCGCTGCCGCTCGTCGTCTCGGCCTATACGCAGGACCTCGTCGTGCGCATCGCCGTGTACGCGATCTTCGCGCTCAGCCTCGAGCTGCTGGTCGGCGCGACCGGCCTCGTCAGCCTGGGCCATGCGGCGTTCCTCGGCATCGGCGCGTACGCCACCGTCCTCGCGTCGGGCGATGCCGGTGCGCCGCTTCTCCTCCTCGTCGCACTCGCCGTCGGCGCGGCAGCGATGTACGCGGTGGTCGTCGGCGTGCTGAGCCTGCGCACGCGCGGCGTCTACTTCATCATGGTGACGCTCGCGTTCGCGCAGATGGCGTACTTCGTCGTCCACGACACCAAGGCGGGCGGCGGCAGCGACGGCATCTTCCTGGACGCAAAGCCGGCGCTGACGCTCGGTGGAGCGACGCTCCTCGACCTCGGCCAGCGCATGACGTTCTACTACGTCGTCCTCGCCGCGCTCGCGGCGACGTATGCGTTCATCGCCCTGCTGCTGCGCTCGCGCTTCGGCCATGCTCTGGCCGGCATCCGCGTCAACGAGCAGCGCATGCGCGCCGCGGGCTTCTCGACGACGCCGTACAAGCTCGCCGCGTTCGTCGTCGCCGGCGCGCTCGCCGGCCTCGCCGGCCTCCTGCTCGCGGTCAAGGACGGCGCCGTCAACCCCGAGCTGCTGTCGTGGCACGAGTCGGGCGCGGTGCTCCTGATGCTGATCTTCGGCGGCATCGGCAGCCTGCGCGGCGCAGTGCTCGGCGCCGTCGCGTTCACGCTGCTGAAAGAACTGTTCCAGTCGGAGGCGCTGCTCGGGTCGCTCGCGCAGCACTGGCAGCTGACGCTCGGCCTGACGATCATCGCCTTCGTCGCCGCGCTGCCGCGCGGCCTGATCGGCATCGGCGCGCAGCTGCGCGCGCTGGCGCGCCAGCGCGCGGCCGGCGTGGCGCGGAGATCGGCATGAGCGCGGTGCTCGCCGAAGCGTCGGGCCCGCGCACCGCCGCGGCGCCGCGCGCGCTGCTCGAAGCGATCGGCCTCGGCCGGCGCTTCCGCGGTCTCGCCGCGGTCGACAAGGTATCGATCGATCTTCACGTCGGCGAGATCCACGCCCTGATCGGCACCAACGGCGCCGGCAAGTCGACGCTCGTCAACATGCTCTCGGGCGAGCTCGCACCGAGCGTGGGCAGGGTCCGCTTCGACGGCGAGGACGTGACGCGTTGGTCGCAGCCGCGCCGGGCGCGCGCCGGCATCGGCCGCAGCTACCAGCGGACGACGATCTTCGCGGAGTTCAGCGTGCTCGAGAACTGTCGTCTCGCTGCGCAGGCGCGCGCGCCGCACGCGTGGCGCGTCTGGGAGCCGGCGGCGCGCGACGCCGCGGGCATCGCGATCGCCCAGCGCGCGCTGGCCGCGGCCGGCCTCGACGGCGACGCGAGGCGCATCGCTGCGACGCTCAGCCACGGCGCCAAGCGCCAGCTCGAGATCGCGATGTGCCTGGCGACCGCGCCGCGCGCGCTCCTCCTCGACGAGCCGCTCGCCGGGATGGGCGCGGAAGAGACCGGGCGCATGCTCGAGCTGCTCGTCGGCCTGAAGGAAGGTCACGCGATCCTGCTCGTCGAGCACGACATGGACGCGGTGTTCCGCGTCGCCGACCGGATCACGGTGATGGTCAACGGCCAGGTGATCGCAAGCGACTCGCCCGAGCGGATCCGCAACGACCGCGCGGTGCAGCTCGCCTACCTCGGCGACGGGCACTGATCAACGCATGAGCTTGCTTCTGTCGGTCGACGACCTGCACGCGCGCTACGGCGACAGCCACGTGCTGCGCGGCGTGACGCTCGCGGTGCGCGCCGGCCGCTCGCTCGGCCTGCTCGGCAGGAACGGCATGGGCAAGACGACGCTCATCCGCACCGCGCTCGGCTACGTGCGCGCGAGCGGCGGCAGCGTCGCATGGCAGGGCGGTACGACGACCGGCGCTGCGCCCGAGCGGATGGCGCGCCTCGGCGTCGGCTACGTTCCCGAGGGGCGCGGCATCTTCCCCAACCTTTCGGTGCGCGAGAACCTCGTGATGTGCGCACGCGCCGGCCCCGACGGGCGGCGCGACTGGACGCTCGAGCGCGTCCTCGCGACCTTCCCGCGCCTCGCCGAGCGGCTCGGCCACGGCGGCCAGCAACTCTCCGGCGGCGAGCAGCAGATGCTCGCGATCGGTCGCGCGCTCCTCACCAATCCACTGCTGCTGATCCTCGACGAAGCGACCGAGGGCCTCGCGCCGCTCGTCGTCGCCGAGATCTGGCGCACCGTCGCGACGATCCGCGCGAGCGGCATCGCGACCCTGATCGTCGACCGCAACGCGCGCGCGGTCCTCGCCCACACCGACGACGCGGTCGTGCTCGAGAAAGGGCGCGTCGTGCTGCAGGGCGAGTCGGCGGCGCTCGCCGCCGACGACGCCAGGCTCGCGCGCACCCTCGGCGTGTAATGCTGCGCGTCTAGACTCCGCTCTGCCGCCCGAGGAGACCGAGCATGATTCTCGAAGTCGCAGACATCCGCATCACGCCGGGCAAGAACGCCGAGTTCGAGGACGCGATCCGGCGCGGCCTCGAGACCGTGCTGCCGCGCGCGAAGGGCTTCATCGCGCACCAGGTGCAGCGCGGCATCGAGTCGCCCGACCGCTACCTGCTGATGATCTGGTGGCACGCGCTCGAGAACCACATGGTCGACTTCCGTCAGGGGCCCCTCTTCGCCGAATGGCGTGGCCACATCGGCCCGCACCTCGCAGCGCCGCCGCAGGTCGAGCATTTCGACCTCGCGCTCCAGTCGGCGTAAGCGGCGCCGCCGGCGCGCCCGGCGCGCTGGCTCGAAACCCTGCGCTTTGCGGCCAGTGCGCGTCCGCGCGCGACCCATCTGACTCGGCGCGTTATGAAAGATGCGCAGAAGCAAACGCCGAAAGTGTTCTTCGCAGCCGCCCGGCCGCTTCGTACAGTCCGCGCTTCGGCGCTTCCTGCGCCCGAGCCAACCCTGCGATGGACACTGCCACCGCTCTCTACGCTCGCCCGAGCGCCGACTTCGACACCCGTGTCGCGCACGCCAAGAGCCTCCTGGCGCGCGCCGCCGCGGCGCACCCCCGCGCGATCGTCCAGGCGTCGAGCCTTGGCGCCGAGGACCAGGTCATCACCGACCTGATCGCGCGCCATCGGCTGCCGATCGCGATCGCGACGCTCGACACCGGCAAGCTCCACGGCGAGACGCTGGCGCTGATCGAAGCCATGCACGAGCGTTACGGCCTTCGCATCGAGCGCTACCGACCGGTGCACGAATCCGTGGTGGCCTTCGTCGGGCGGCATGGCGAAGACGCGATGCGGGAAAGCGTCGAGCTGCGCAAGGCGTGCTGCGGGCTGCGCAAGGTCGAGCCGCTCGGCCGCATGCTCGCCGGGCAAGAGGCCTGGATCACGGGGCTGCGCCGTGAGCAATCGAACGACCGCGCCGCGGTCGAGTTCGAGGCGCGCGACGACGCCGGCCGCGTCAAGCTGAGCCCGCTCGCCGACTGGACCTGGGGAGACGTCTGGCATTACCTGCGCGAGCGCGACGTCCCCTACAACGCGTTGCACGACCGATTCTTCCCGAGCATCGGCTGCGCGCCGTGCACGCGTGCCGTCGCGCTCGGCGAGGACTTCCGCGCCGGCCGCTGGTGGTGGGAGCAGGACGGCGCCAAGGAATGCGGCCTGCACGTCGCTGCCACCGCAAGCGCTCTCGCGCCGATGACCCCATGAACGCACCGACGCCGCTCGACCGGCTCCTCCCCGTCGACCTCGGCCAGCTCGACGCACTCGAGGAAGAGGCGATCTTCATCCTGCGCGAGACCGCGGCCGCGTTCGAGCGGCCGGCGCTGCTCTTTTCCGGCGGCAAGGACTCATGCGTCGTCCTTCATCTCGCGCAGAAGGCATTCAAGCTCGAAGGCGGCGCGAAGACGCGGCTGCCGTTCCCACTCCTGCACGTCGACACCGGCCACAACTTTCCCGAAGTGGTCGCGTTCCGCGACGCCATCGTCGCCGAGCTCGACGAGCGGCTCGTCGTCGCCCATCTCGACGACTCGATCGCGCGCGGCAGCGTCCGTCTCGCGGTCGCCGACGAGTCGCGCAACGGCCACCAGAGCGTGACCTTGCTCGAGGCGATCGAGGAGCACCGCTTCGACGCGCTGATCGGCGGCGCACGGCGTGACGAGGAGAAGGCGCGCGCGAAGGAGCGCATCCTCTCGCACCGCGACGCCTTCGGCCAATGGCAGCCGAAGAACCAGCGGCCCGAGCTGTGGACGCTGTTCAACACGCGCCTGAAGCCGGGCGAGCACATGCGCGCGTTTCCGCTCAGCAACTGGACCGAGCTCGACGTCTGGCTCTACATCCAGCGCGAGCGGATCGCGCTGCCGAGCCTGTACTACGCGCATCGGCGCGAGGTCGTGCGCCGGCGCGGGCTGCTCGTCCCGGTGATGGCGCTGACGCCACCCTTGCCGCGCGAGACGGTCGAGACGGTCACGGTGCGCTTTCGCACCGTCGGCGACATGACGTGCACCTGCCCGGTCGAGAGCGACGCGGCGAGCGCCGCGGAGGTCGTGGCCGAAACACTCGCGGTCACCGTGAGCGAGCGCGGCGCGACGCGCATGGACGACCGCACGTCGGACGCGTCGATGGAACGGCGCAAGAAGGAAGGCTACTTCTGATGGGGCTCGCACTGCGCGAAACGGCCGAGACGCCGGGGCGCCGGCCGCTGCGCTTTCTAACTGCCGGCTCGGTCGACGACGGCAAGAGCACGCTCATCGGGCGGCTCCTCTTCGACGGCCGCGCGATCCTCGCCGACCAGCTCGACGCGCTCGTGGCGCGCGCCGGCGGCGGCCAGCCGATCGACCTCGCGCTCCTCACCGACGGGCTCGAGGCCGAGCGCGAGCAGGGCATCACGATCGATGTCGCCTACCGTTACTTCGCGACGACGAAGCGCAAGTTCATCATCGCCGACGCGCCCGGCCACGAGCAGTACACGAGGAACATGGTGAGCGCCGCGGCCGGCAGCGACGCGGCGGTCGTCCTGGTCGACGCGACCAAGCTCGACCTCGACGCAACGCCCCTCGCGCTCCTGGCGCAGACGCGCCGCCACGCGCTTCTCGCGCAGCTGCTGCGCGTTCCGCACATCGTCTTCGCGGTCAACAAGCTCGACGCGGTCGCCGACCCGGCGCAGGCGTTCGCGCGCGTGCGCGCCGCGCTCGCCGACTTCGCCGCCGCGGCGGGGTTCGTTCCCGCCGGCGTCGTGCCGATCTCGGCGCTGCACGGCGACAACGTCAGCCGGCCGAGCGCGCTCGGCGGCGCCGACGGGCCGACACTGCTCGCCCTGCTCGAGGCGCTTCCCACGCCCGAAACCATCGAAGGCTCGACGCTCGTTCCGGTGCAGTTCGTCGCCAATGCGGCCGGCAACGGCGCCGGCCACCGACCGCGCGTGCTCTGGGGCCGCGTCGCGCGCGGTACGGTCGCGCTCGGCGCCGAGCTCGTCGTCTTCCCGAGCGGCGAGAGGGCGCGCGTCGCCGAGCTGCATGCGGCAGGCCGTCGCGTCGCCGTGGTCGGCGCAGGCCGCTCAGCGGGCGTCGTCCTCGACCGTCAGCTCGACGTCTCGCGCGGCGACTGGCTCGCCGCGCCGGGCAGCATCGCGCCGAGCGCGCGCTTTCGCGCCACGCTCGCCTGGCTCGACCACGAGCCCGCGCTCGTCGGCCGCAGGTACTGGCTGCGCCACGGCAACCGCTGGCTGCAGGGAAGGATCACCGCGATCGAGAGCCGCCTCGACGTGGCGACGCTCGCCGCACACGACGCCGACGCGCTCGCCGTCAACGACATCGGCACGGTCGTCGTCGAGGCGCAGCAGCCGCTGCCGCTCGCGCGCTTCGCCGACGACCGCGTCGCTGGCGCCCTGATCGTCGTCGACCCGGCGACGCACCGCACGAGCGGAACGCTGCTCGTGCGCGAGTCACTGGCGTAGCGGCCGCTGTCGCCGGCAGGCGACCGTCACTTCACGCTGTAGATCTGGTCGAAAACGCCGCCGTCGGCGAAGTGCGTCTTCTGCGCGTTGGCCCAGCCGCCGAAGACCTCGTCGACCGTAAACAGCGCGATCGGCGGGAACTCCGCCGCATGCCGCGCCGCGACCTTGGCGTCGGCCGGCCGGTAGAAGTTGCGCGCGATGATCTCCTGCGCTGCGGGTGTGTAGAGGAACTCGAGGTAGGCCTGCGCGACCTTGCGCGTGCCGTGCTGCTCGACGACCTTGTCGACGAGCGCGACCGGCGGCTCGGCGAGGATGCTCGTCTTCGGGTAGACGATCTCGAACTTGTCGGCGCCGAATTCCTTGCGCGCGAGATGCGCCTCGTTCTCCCACGTGATCAGCACGTCACCGATGCCGCGCTCGGCGAAGGTGACGGTCGCGCCGCGCGCGCCGGCGTCGAGCACCGGCACCGCGCGGAAGATGCGGGCGATGAAGTCGCGCGCCTTGACGTCGTTGCCGCCCGGCTGGCGCAGCGCCCAGCCGTACGCCGCGAGGTAGCCCCAGCGCGCGCCGCCCGAGGTCTTCGGGTTGGCGGTGACGACCGAGATGCCGGGTCGGACGAGATCGCCCCAGTCGCCGATCGCCTTCGGGTTGCCCTTGCGAACCAGCAGGACCGCGGTCGAGGTGTACGGCGAGCTCGCGTGCGGCAAGCGCTTCTGCCAGTCGGGCGGCAACTGCTTCGACTTCGCGGCGATCTCGTCGATGTCCCAGGCAAGCGCCAGGGTGACGACGTCGGCCTCGATGCCATCGATCACGGAGCGCGCCTGCTTGGCCGAGCCGCCGTGCGACTGGCGAACGTGGACGGTGTCGCCGGTCTTCGCCTTCCACTCGGCGGCGAAGGCGGCGTCGATCTGCTGGTAGAGCTCGCGTGTCGGGTCGTACGAGACGTTGAGCAGCGCCACGTCGGCCGCATGCGCCGCGAGGCCGGCGAGCAGCGCGGTCGCGGCGAGCGCACGAAGAAAGAACGATCGCTTCATGCAGGCTCCTCACGCGGCGCACCGCGCGTGAACGAAGCGATGGATCCTAGGGCGCGCAGCGCGCGCCACCAACGAACCATTCGTCGCATGCTTATTCGATGCGCTCTTATGATCGGCGGATGCATCGCAACGCTCTCGTCCGCGTCACCGGCGCGGCGCTCCTCGTGCTTGGCGCGTGGGCCTCTCCTCCGCCCGGCGCGCTCGCCGCGAACAGCGACCAAGCCGCGGCGGGCGACGCCGTGGTCAATGTCAAGCCGGTCGTCTTCCGCGAGCGCAAGCTCGCCAACGGCCTGCAGGTCATCACGGTCGAGAGCCACACCAGCCCGACCGTGAGCGTGCAGGTCTGGTACCACGTCGGCGGCCGCAACGATCCCGCCGGGCGGTCGGGCTTCGCGCACCTGTTCGAGCACCTGATGTTCAAGAGCACGGTGAACCTGCGCGCCGACCAATTCGACCGTCTCACCGAAGACGTCGGCGGAGCGAACAACGCGTCGACCGGCGACGACGTCACCGAATACCACGAGGTCGTCCCGTCGAACTACCTCGAAACGCTGCTCTGGGCCGAGGCCGAGCGGATGATGAACCTCAAGGTCGACGAGGCGAATTTCAAGTCGGAGCGCGCGGTCGTCGAGGAGGAATATCGCCAGCGCATTCTGGCCTCGCCCTACGGGCGCCTGTTCAACGCGCTCTCGTCGGCGTCGTACCTCGAGCATCCCTACAGGCGCCCGGTGATCGGCAACATCGACGACCTCGAGGCGGCCACGCTCTCCGACGTCGTCGCCTTCCATGCGCGCTACTACCGCCCGGACAACGCGACCCTGATCGTCGCCGGCGACTTCGATCAGAAGCAGCTCGACGGCTGGATCGACAAGTACTTCGGCGTCGTGCCGCGGCCGGACGCGCCGCTGCCGCGCTTCGACGCGAGCGAGCCGCCGTGGCCGAATGACCGGCTCGCCGACGTGCGCGGCCCACGCGTGCCGCTGCCGGCCGTCGCGCTGACCTGGCTTGCGCCGCCGACGACGAGCCCCGACGCGCCGGCGCTGCAAGTCGCTGCCGCGGTGCTCGCGTCGGGCGAGTCTTCGCGCCTCAACCAGTCGCTCGTCTATCGCCTGCGCGTCGCGACGCAGGCGGGCTTCAACGCCGACCTGCGCGTTGGCCCCGGCCTGCTGACGGCATACGCGATCGCGGCGGGCGGCAAGTCGAGCGCCGAAGTGGGCGCGGCGCTGCTCGCCGAAGTGACGCGCCTCGCGACCACTCCGCCGAGCGTGGCCGAGCTCGCCAAGGTCAAGACCCAGCTCGTCACGGAGGCGTTCATCTCGCGCCAGACGCCGCTCGGTCTCGCCTCGGCGATCGGCGATGCGGCCGTGCTCGAAGGTAACGCGGCGCGGGTCAACACCGATCTCGACGCTCTGCAGCGCGTGAGCGCCGCCGATGTGCAGCGGGTGATGCGGCGCTACATCGTCGACAGCAAGAAGGTGACGATCGAATATCGCCAGGAGAGCGCGCCATGAGCGCCGCGTTGCCCCCCCTCGCGCGCCGCACGCACCGCGCGGTGGCCGCGCTCGGGTTCTGCGCAATCGCGCTCTTTACGGCAACGGTGTTCGCACAGCCGTACACCACGCCGCCACCGCCAGCGCCGCCGCGCCCGCTCGCGATCGCCGCGCCGAGCGAGGCCAGGCTCGCCAACGGGCTGCGCGTGATCGTCGCGCGCCGCGAAGGCGTGCCATTGGTAAGCGCCGAGCTCGTCGCGCTCGCCGGCGCCGAGATCGATCCGCCGCGCCTCTCGGGTCTGGCGTCGCTGGGCGCAGCGCTGATGACGCAGGGAACCAAGCGCCACAGCGCGCCCGAGCTCGCGGCCGCCGCCGAGGCGCTCGGCGGCTCGCTCGACAGCGGCGCCGGCTGGAACAGCGCGACCGTCTCGATCACGGTGACGACGCCCAAGCTCGACGCGGCGCTTGCGCTCATGGCGGAGGTCGTGCGCGAGCCGGTGTTCGCCGCCGACGAGATCGAGCGCGTGCGCACGCAGACGCTCGACGAGCTCAAGGTCGCCTATGCGAGTCCGGGGACGCTCGCCACGCTCGTCGCCGAGCGCCTCGCCTACGGCGTCGGACCGTACGGCCATCCGGCGAGCGGGACGCCCGAGTCGCTGCCGCGGATCACGCGCGACGACCTCGTCGCGGTGCACCGGCGCACCTTCAGACCTGACAACGCAGCGCTGATCCTCGCTGGCGACATCACGGCCGAGGCTGGCCTCGCGCTCGCCCGCAGCCACCTCGGCAGCTGGGTCGCTCCCGGCGAGCCGCTGCCGACCCCGCCGCGCGCGACCGGTGCGAGCTCGGGCCCGACCGTGGCCGTCGTCGACATGGCGAAATCGGGACAGGCCGGCGTCGTCGTCGCGCTGCCGCTGCCCGACCGGACCGGCAGCGAGCGCGCGGTCGGCGCGGTGCTCAACTCGGTCCTCGGCGCAAGCTATTCGTCGCGCCTGAACCAGGAGATCCGAATCAAGCGCGGCCTCAGCTACGGCGCGGGCAGCGTCATCGAGGCGCGTCGCGAGGCGGCGTTCTTCCGCATCGGTGTGCAGACCAAGAACGAATCGGCGGCCGAGGTCGTGCGGCTCGTGCAGGAGGAGATCGATCGCATCATGGCGCAGCCGGTCGGCGCCGAGGAGCTCGCCGCGCGCAAGCTCACGCTGATCGGGGGCTTCAGCCGCAGCGTCGAGACGACCGCCGGGCTCGCGACCGCAATTCGCGCGCTCGTCGTCGCCGACCTCGCACCCGCCGCGCTGAAGACGCGCATCGAAGAGATCGAGGCAGTGACGGCCGAAGACATCCAGCGCTATGCGGCGGCGCACCTCGGCGCGGCTCAGCGCCGCATCGCCGTGGCCGGCGAGGCGAGCGCCTTCGGCCCGGCGCTCAAGGCGGCGCTGCCCGACGTCGTCACGGTCGGCCAGGACGCGCTCGACCTGGAACGCGCCGACGGCCTCGGCCGCCGCTGAGCGCCAAAGCCGAGGCCGCGCGGGGGCAAGGCAAACCCTCCGTACCGGGAGGTCCGTTTGCTGGGACAATAGTGCCCCTCGCTGACGGCGCGTGCAGCGCGTGCGGCGTCCGCACCCTCTCATCAGGTACCTTGTCCATGGCCACCCGTCGCTCCGCTTCCCCGTCCAAAGGGACTGCCGCCGCCCCCGTGGCGCCGGCCGCCTCCGCCAACGCCGCACTCAAGCTTCGTCAGACCCAGGCCGAGTACGTGGCCGCCCGTCCGTCCGGCGAGCCGGGCGTCAAGCCCATGATGTCGAGCTCGAAGATGTACGTCTGCCGGCGTTGCCAGGCCAATTTCAAGACGGGCGACGGCAAGCCCGACGCGCGCCTGCCGGGTCTCGGCAAGTGCAACAAGTGCCTGGCCACCCAGGCCGCATCCGCGCTCGCGGCCTAAGCGTCAGGGCTCGCCGCCGGGGCGCTCGGGCGCTTCCGCCCGCTCCCTTGGATCGTCCGCGCGCCGCCGATCTGGCACGCCGCGCGCTACCGCACGGCGACGCGCCAGCGTCTCGCGGTCGCTTTCCCTGATAGCGCCGCCGCACATCTCGAGCAACTCGAGGACCTCGGGCGAGAGATCATCGGCAGCGCTGCGGTCGGCACGTCGGCGTTCGTTGTCTTGGCTCATGGCGAAGGACTAGGCTGTCGATCGGCATCACGCTAGCGTAACCGCGATGCCGATACTGTAGGACGCGACCGCGCCAGCAGACCACCTTCAAGAGGGTTCGGAGGGGGCGTCCGGAGCCGGCACGAGCAGGCCGGCCTGGACTGCCGGGCGCGCGAGAAAGGCGGCGAGCGCGCGTTGCACGTCCGGATAGCCATCGATCCCGACCAGCTCGCCCGCGCCGTAGAAACCGACGAGATTGCGCACCCACGGGAAGATCGCGATGTCGGCGATCGTGAACGCTTCGCCCATCGTCCATTCACGCCCGCGGAGTCGCCAGTCGAGCACCGCGAGCAAGCGCTTCGCCTCGCCGACGTAGCGGTCGCGCGGGCGCTTGTCTTCGAAGTCCTTGCCCGCGAATTTGTGGAAGAAGCCGACCTGGCCGAACATCGGGCCGATCCCGCCCATCTGGAACATCAGCCACTGGATCGTCTGCCAGCGCGCCGCAGGATCGACAGGAAGGAGGCGGCCGGTCTTGTGCGCGAGGTAGAGCAGGATCGCTCCCGATTCGAACAGGGCGAGCGGCCGGCCTCCGGGCCCGTCGGGGTCGAGAATCGCCGGGATCTTGCCGTTCGGATTGAGCGAGAGGAATTCGGGCGAGGTCTGCTCGTTGCGATCGAAGGCGATGCGATGCGGCTCGTAGGGCAGCCCGGTTTCCTCGAGCATGATGGAAACCTTGACGCCGTTGGGCGTCGGCAGCGAGTAGAGCTGGATCCGTTCCGG
>DASXXO010000110.1:0-10450 GCA_036503045.1 Caldimonas sp.
CGAAGCCGCAGCAATGGACGATGCGTGCGCCAGATTCGCGCGCCGTCGCTTCGTAGCGCTGCAGCATGCGACGGATCCACTGCACCTCGCCGGTGAGGTCGCAGTAGTCGGTTCCGGATTCGGCGCAGGCCCTGACCAGCGGCTCGCCGTGGAGCGCGTACGGGCCGACCGTCGAGACGACGACGCGCGTCGACGCGCAGAGCTTGCGCAGCGACGGGCCGTCGGCGGCGTCGGCGACCACGAGCGGCAACTTCGCCGCCTTGGTCCCGAGCGAATCGCGCAGCTCTTGCAGCCTGGTCTTCGAGCGCCCGGCCGCGGCCCATTTGAGCTTGCCGTGCGTGCCGAACTCCTCCAGCAGATAGCTGCTGAGGATCTTGCCGACGAAGCTCGTGGCTCCGAAGGCGACGACGTCGCGGGATCGCGTACTCATCGTGGACGATTGTGCGACGTCGAGCGCCTGCTCACTCCAGCGGCTGGTCGAGCACGCCGCGCGCCGCTGGCCGCGCGCCCAGTGCCGCGAAGTAGCGTTCGAGGTGCGGCCACGGCGGCCGCGCGTACAAGGCGGGCGGCATGCCGAACCAGCGATGCAGCTCGCAGCCGATCGGGATGTCGGCCATCGTGAAGCTTTCGCCGCACATGTGCGCACGCGTCGCGAGGTGCGCGTCGAGCAGCGTCATCAGCGGCTCGGTCGCCTGCACCGAGCGCGCCGCTGCCGCCGGGTCGCGCTTTGCGGCGGGCGTGCGGATCCATTGGACGAACGCTTCGCGACCCGCGGGGTTGAGCGTGGTCTGTTGCCAGTCCATCCAGCGCTCGGCGTCGAAGCGCTCGGTCAGCGCCTCGCGATAAAGCCTGCCCAAAGCGTGTCTGGCGCAGAGATAGCGCACGATCACGTTCGACTCCCAAAGCTGGAAGCGCCTGCCGGACGCATCGTCCTCGATCGTCGGCACCAGCCCGTTCGGGTTGAGCGCGCGATACGCGGGCGTCTGCACGATGCCGAACTGGCGACCGGCGTCGATGCGCTGGTAGGCCAGGCCGAGCTCCTGCGCGCACCAGACGACCTTGCGGACGTTGATCGAGCTGAGGCGGCCCCAGATCTGCAGCGTGTGGCTCATTCTGCGATTTCCGGAAGTCGTGCCACGATACCTCTTGGCTGCCGAGCAAGGAGGGCGCAGTGCGACACCAGAAGACCCACGAGAGGGACGTCGAGCGGATCCCGGACGCGTGAGGCTCGCCCTCGCGGCGGTCGCGCTCGCCTACGTCGCGATCTGCGTCCTCGTCTTCTTTGTCCAGCGCTCGCTGATCTACTTCCCGCAGCCGTCGTCGCTCGGCGATCGCGACACGACGATCGCCCTTCCGGTGACCGACGCGCGCGTGGTCGCCTCGGTGCGGCCACGGCCGGGGCCGAAGGCGGTGGTCTACTTCGGCGGCAACGGCGAGGACGTCACGCTCGGCATTCCCGAACTCGCGGCGTCGTTCCCCGAGCATGCGCTCTACCTGCTCCAGTACCGGAGCTTTGGGCAAAGCGGCGGCAAGCCGTCGGAGACGGCGCTCGTCGGCGACGCGCTCGCGCTGTTCGATCTCGCGCATCGCGAGCACGCGTCGGTCGAGGTCGTCGGCCGCAGCCTGGGCAGCGGCATCGCCATCCAGGTCGCGAGCGCCCGCCCGGTCGCGCGGCTCGTGCTCGTCACTCCCTACGACAGCCTGCTGGCGATCGCTGCGACGCGTTTCCCGTTCCTTCCAGCCTCCTTGCTGATGCTCGATCGCTACGATTCGTCGAGGCACGCGCCGAAGGTGACCGCGCCGACGCTCGTGATCGCCGCGGGGCACGACGAAGTCATTCCGCGTGCCAGCACCGAGCGCTTGCTCGCGCGGTTCGGGCCCGGGATCGCGACGCTGAAGGTGATCCCGGACGCCGACCACAACAGCGTCTCGGACCAGCCCGAGTACGGGCCGATTCTGGGCGGCTCGACTGTCCCGGAACGGCGCTGACGACGGCCGGCCCTCGTGCCCGGCCCGCCGTCCCTATGATCCGGAGCTCAGCCAAGGAGTCCCGACACCATGTCCGTTCAGCTTCATCGCCGCTCGATCCTGGCGCTCGCCGCCGCGGCCATCGCTCCAGGCGCCTGGTCCCAGGCGCCTGCCGACAGCACGCTTGCCCAGGTCAAGCAACGCGGAACCCTCCGCGTCGGCGTCACGCAGGCGCCGCCCTGGTACTCCAAGGACCCGAAATCGGGCGACTGGGCGAGCGGCGTCGGAGTCTCGCTCGGCAAGGCGATGGCTGCTGACCTCGGCGTGAAGTTCGAGCCGGTCGAGGTGACGTGGGGAACGGCGATCGCCGCGCTGCAGGGCAACAAGATCGACATGATGTCGATGATGGACGCGACGCCCGAGCGCGCCCAGGCGGTCGACTTCCCGAAGACGCCGCTGCTGTACTACTCGCTCGCGGTGCTGGCGCGCGACGACCTGGCGGTGAAGGCGTGGGCCGATCTCGACCGGCCTTCGGTGCGGATCGCCGTGCCGCAGGCAAGCAGCATGGACAAGTTCCTCACCGAGAACGTGACGAAGGCACAGGTCTCGCGCTTCCCCGGCAACGCCGAAGCGATCGCCGCCTTCCAGGCCGGCCGTGCCGATGCGGTGTGCTTGTTCCACCCGCCGCTGCTCACCGCGCGGCTAAAGCTCGGCAGCGGCAAGATCGTCGTGCCGACGCCGGCGCAGTGGCAGGCGTCGAGCGTCGCGGTCCGCAAGGAAGCCGACCGGTCCTTCGTCGAATGGGTCGACAAGGAGATCGGCAAGTTCTATGCGAACGGCCAGACGCAGAAGTGGTACGAGGAATTCCTGGTCGGCTTCGGCCTCGATCCCAAGGCCTCACCGCCGGTCATGAAGGAGATGCTCGGCAAGTCGTAGCGGGCGGCGCGCGGCCTCTCTTTCGGGTACTCGATGCACGTCTGGAACTTCGCCCCGGTGTGGGCGAACGCCGACCTGCTGGCGCTCGGCCTCCTCAACACGCTGAAGGTCACCGGCGCCGCGCTCGCATTCGGCGTGCCGCTCGGCCTCGTGCTGGCGCTGATGCGGCTCTCGCCGCGACGCGTGCTGGCGTGGCCGGCCGGTGCGGTGATCGAAGTGTTCCGGACCACGCCGCCGCTGGTGCAGCTGTTCTGGTTCTTCTTCGCGCTGCCGATCCTGATCCGGGTCGAGATGACGCCTTACGTCGCCGCGGTGCTCACGTTCTCGATCCAGTCGGCGGCGTTCTTCGCCGAGGTGTTTCGCGGCGGCATCGTCTCGGTGGAGCGCGGGCAATGGGAGGCCGGACGCGCGCTCGGCATGGCGCCGCGGCAGGTGATGCGCCGGGTCGTGCTGCCGCAGGCGGTCAAGCGCATGATTCCGGCGTTCCTCGAGCGCGCGATCGAGCTGATGAAGACGACGACGCTGGTCGCAATCGTGTCGTACGCCGACCTGCTGTTCCAGACCAACGAGGTGGCGCAGAAGACGTTTCGCCCGCTCGAGGTCTTCACCGTGACGGCGCTGATCTACTTCATCGTCATCTTCGCGGCCAGCACGTTGGTGCATGGCGTCGAGCGGCGACTCGCCGCCAGCGGCGAAGGGATGGCGCGCTAATGTCTCAGCCCTACCGCTGGAACTTCGCGCCGGTGTTCGAGAACGCGGACGTGCTGTGGGCGGGCGCGATCGGAACGTTCCGGCTGTTCGCGATCTGCGTCGTGCTCGGCTTCGGCTTCGGCCTCGTCGTCGGCCTCGGCCGGCATGCGCGAGCGCGCTGGATCCATCTGCCGGCCACGGCCTTCGTCGAGTTCTTCCGCAACACGCCGGTGCTGGTGCAGATCCTTTGGTTCTACTACGCACTGCCGATCCTGCTGCCGTTCCAGATCAGCCCGCTCACGGCGGCCGCGCTCGGCATCTCGCTGAACTCGGCGGCGTTCTCGGCCGAGATCTATCGCGGCGGCATCGAGTCGATCGACCGCGGCCAGGCCGAGGCGGCGCGCGCGCTCGGCATGACGGCCGTGCAGGCCATGCGCCGCGTGGTGCTGCCGCAGGCGCTCCGGCGCATGCTGCCCGCGCTCACCAACCGCGGCATCGAGATCTTCAAGATGACGACGCTGGCCTCGGCGGTCGCCTACGTCGAGCTGCTGCAACAGGGCAAGCTCCTGGCCTCGCTGAACTTCAACCCGATCGAGACCTACACCGTGATCGCGGTGGTCTTCTTCCTGTGCCTGTTTCCGCTGGTGCAGGCGACGTATGCGCTGGAGCGGCGGCTCGGCCGATCGGACGCATGACGATGACGGAGGCGTCGCAGTCCAGGGCCGAGCCGCCGGCAGGCGGCGGTGCGGAGCCGCTGATGCGCATCCGCGCGCTGCAGAAGCACTTCGGCGACCACGAGGTGCTGCGCGGCATCGACCTCGACGTGATGCCCGGCGACCGCATCGCGATCCTCGGCGCATCGGGCTCGGGCAAGAGCACGCTGCTGCGCTGCCTCAACTTCATGGAGCGGCCGAGCGCCGGCGTGGTCGAGCTCGGCGGGCAGACGATCGGCCGCGCGGCCCCGGGCAAGGGCGATCCCGCCCGGCGCACTTATGACGAGGCCGAGCTGACGCGCGTGCGCCAGCGCGTCGGCATGGTGTTCCAGCAGTTCAATCTCTTCCCGCACATGACCGCGCTCGGCAACGTGATGGAAGGGCTGCGCACGGTGCGCGGCCAGCGCGAGCCGGAGGCGCGCGAGCGCGCCCAGGCCGAGCTGGCGCACGTCGGCCTCGCCGACAAGGCGGCGGCCTATCCGTCCCGTCTTTCGGGTGGCCAGAAGCAGCGCGTCGCGATCGCGCGTGCATTGGCGATGGACCCCGAGATGCTGTTGTTCGACGAGCCGACGTCCGCGCTCGACCCCGAGCTGGTCGGCGAAGTGCTGCGCGTGATCCGCGCGCTCGCCGAGGAAGGCCGCACGATGCTGCTGGTGACGCACGAGATCGGCTTCGCGTACCACGTCGCCAATCGCGTCCTGTTCATCGCCGACGGCGTGATCCACGAGCAGGGCACGCCCGCTCAGGTGCTGAAGCAGCCGACCCAGCCGCGCACGCGGGCGTTCGTCGAGCGCCACCGTGAATTCGACTTCTGATCCTTCGCGACGCGAGACCGCCATGACCGCTGCCAAACCGACCGGCCTCGCCCAGGGCGAGAGCGCCCAAGGCTATCTCGCCGACCCGCGCAACGACACCGTGTTGGTCTACGTCAACGGCGAGTTCGTGCCGCGCGACCAGGCCCGGGTCTCGATCTTCGACAGCGGCTTCGTGCTCGGCGACGGCATCTGGGAAGGACTGCGTCTGGTGCAGGGCCGGATCACCAGCCTCGAAGCGCACCTCGACCGGCTCTACGAAGGCGCGACCTCGATCGCGCTCGACATCGGCCTGAGCCGTGCCGAGCTGACGCAGGCCGTCGCCGACACGCTGGCGAAGAACGCAATGACCGACGGCGCGCACATCAGACTGATGGTGACACGCGGCGTCAAGCGCACGCCGAACCAGGACCCCCGGTTCGTGATCGGCAAGGCGACCGTCGTCATCGTCGCCGAGTTCAAGACGCCGAAGCCGGAGTCGAAGACGCGCGGGCTGTCGCTCTTCACCTCGACCTTCCGCACCAGCGGCCCCGACGTGTTCGACCTGCGCCTGAACTCGCACAGCAGGCTGAACCTGATCCAGGCGCTGATCCAGGCCATCCACGCCGGTGCCGACGAAGCGCTGATGCTCGATCCGCGCGGCTTCGTCGCGAGCTGCAACTCGACCAACTTCTTCGTCGTCCGCAACGGCGAGCTGTGGACGTCGACCGGCGCGTACTCGTTCAAGGGCATCACCCAGCGCAACGTGATCGATGCCTGGACCGCGGCGGGCGGCGTCGCCCGCGAATGCGACTTCACGCTCGCGCAGGTGTACTCGGCCGACGAGGCATTCGTTACCGGGACGCTCGGCGGCGTGACGCCGGTAACGAAGGTCGATGGGCGAACGATCGGCAGCGGTCGGCCCGGCCCGCGAACGATTCGGGCCGCGCAGCTCTATCTGCAGCGGGTGACGGGCGCCCGAGAGGAATCAACGCCGTCGGAAGGGACAACGCCCCCCGGCTAAGGTGGGGAGATGACTTTCGAAGCCACCGTTCGCGCCTGGGCCGAGCCGCTCGGTCTGGCCTTGGCGGCCATGCTCGCCGGCCTGATCGCCTACCGGATCAGCCGACCGGTCGTCATGCGGCTGACCCGCCATTCGCGCGTTCTCCGGGCCGTCTCCGATCGCATGGACGGGCCGCTCCGCCTGATGCTGCCGCTCGCCGCGCTCGCCGTCGTGCTCGACGGCGCCCCCGACATCGTGCCGGGCATTGAGGGCGTCCGCCACTTCGCCGGCGTGCTGCTGATCGCCGCCGGGACCTGGGTGGCGATCGGCGCGGTGCGCGGCGTCACCGATGCGGTCGCGGTGCTCCATCCGTATGACGTGGCCGACAACCTGCGCGCGCGCCGGGTTCTCACGCAGACGCGAGTCCTCTCGCGCATCGCTATCGGCATGCTGGTCTTCGCCGGGCTTTCGTTCATCCTGATGACCTTCCCGCGCGCACGCCAGTTCGGCGCCAGCCTGCTCGCGTCGGCCGGGCTCTCGGCGCTGGTGATCGGCATCGCCGCGCGCTCGGTTCTCGGCAACCTGCTGGCGGGCCTGCAGATCGCGCTCTCGCAGCCGATCCGCATCGACGACGTCCTCATCGTCGAGGGCGAATGGGGTCGCGTCGAGGAGATCACGAGCACTTACGTGGTGCTCAAGATCTGGGACGAGCGGCGCCTGGTGATCCCCCTGCAGTGGTTCATCGAGCACCCGTTCCAGAACTGGACGCGCAGCAGCTCGCAGATCATTGGCAGCGTGATGCTCTGGGTCGACTACACCACCGACCTCGAGCCGCTGCGCGCTGAGGCGACGCGCCTGGCGAAGACGTCGAAGGACTTCGACGACCGCGTCTGCCTGCTGCAGGTGGTCGAGACAAGCGAGCGCGGCATGCAACTGCGGCTGATCGTCAGCTCCCCCTCGGCGGGGCAGAACTGGGACCTGCGTTGCCTGCTGCGCGAAGGACTGATCGCCTTCCTGCAGCGCGAGCAGCGGCATGCGCTGCCGCGCGTGCGCACCGAGCTGCAGCGTGCCGCGGCCGCGCGTGACACCGAGGTTCGCGTGCCGGTCGACTCGCGCAAGGCGTCGCCGGAGCTGCACGCCCGCCTCGCGGGCACCGAGCCACGCCGACGCGGCGATGCGGCGGTGAGCGATGCGACCGGAATGGCCGGCCTCACGGCGCCGACCGGGGGTGTTCCGGAGCCGGACGAAGCCGAGATCACTGGACGATGAAGGGCCGCAGCTGAGCGCCCGAGCCGGCGCACGTTAACCTGCCGCGATGGACTCCCTGATCGCGGCCGCCGCGCGCGCCCTCGCGGCCGGCGACGCGCTCGGCGCGCTGAAGCGCGTCAGCCTGCGCGAGGACCCGCCGGCGCTCGCGCTCCGTGGCATCGCGATGGCGCAGCTCGGCGAGCATCCGCGCGCGCGCGAGCTCCTCCGCCGAGCCGCGCGCGCCTTCGGCGCCCATGAGGAGCTGGCCCGCGCGCGCTGCATCGTCGCCGAAGCGGAAGTCGCGCTCGCGATGCGCGACCTCGGCGGCTCGCCGCGCACGCTGGCCGCAGCGTCGAGGACGCTCGAAGCTCGCGCCGACCACGGCAACGCGCTGCAGGCGCGCTTGATCGCGGTACGCCGATCGCTCCTGCTCGGCCGCATCGACGACGCCGCCGCGGCGCTCGCTCGGCTCGATGTGCGCGGCCTGCCACCGTCCTTGCGCACGGTTGCCGAGCTGGCCGCGGCCGAGGTGGCGCTGCGGTCGCTTCGCACCGCCGACGCGAAAGAGGCGCTCGGCCGCGCGCTCGATGCGGCCGAGCTCGCGCGGGTGCCGGCGCTGCTCGCCGAAGTGGCCGAAGCGCGCGCGACGCTCGAACGGCCCGCCGCGCGGCGCGTCCGTGCAGGCGACGAGCAGGCGCTGCGCCTCGACGCGGTCGAAGCGCTGCTCGCCTCGGGCGCACTGGTGGTCGATGCATGCCGCCGCGGCCTGCGTGCTGGAACCCAATGGCTGCCGCTCGCACGCCGGCCGGTACTGTTCGCGCTGGCGCGCGCGCTCGGCGAGGCGTGGCCCGGCGGCGTCGATCGCGACGAGCTCATCGAGCGGGCGTTTCGCATGCGCCGGCCCGACGAGACGCACCGCGCGCGCCTGCGCGTCGAGATCGGTCGCCTGCGCAAGCTCGCCGCGCCGCTCGCGCAGATCGAGGCCGATGCGCGCGGCTTCGCGCTCACGCCGCGCGGCGAGCGCGACGTCGTCGTCCTGCTGCCGCCGATCGACGGCGACCAGGCATCGCTGCTGGCGCTGCTCGGCGACGGCGTCGCGTGGTCGACCTCGGCCCTCGCGCTCGCCGTCGGCGCAAGCCAGCGCACGGTGCAGCGCGCGCTGGTCGAGCTCGAGAGTGCCCACCGAGTGCGCGCCATCGCCAGGGCGCGCGCGCAGCGCTGGCTGGCACCACCGCTCGCGGGATTCACGACGATCTTGTTACTCCCCGCTGCGCTGCCGGACGCGTAGATTTGCTCTGCCGGCACCACCACCGCGTGCCGAACGGAGCAGACGAATGACGAGCAAGGTCGCAGACACGAAGAGCAAGACAACGGCACCGAAAGCGAAGGCGCGCGCCGCCGAGATCGTTCGCGAGTACGGCCCCTTCCCCGGCGTCGACAAGGTGCACGGCGTCACCCACGACGGCCGCCGCGTGTGGGCCGCCACCAACGCCGGGCTGGTCGCCTTCGATCCCAAGAGCGGAGAGATCTCGCGCACGATCGAGCGGCCTAGCGACGCCGGCACCGCCTTCGACGGCACGCACCTCTACCAGATCGCCGAAGCGCGGATCGACAAGATCGACCCCGCCACCGGCGCCGTGCTGGCCTCGATCCCAGCGCCCGGCCAGGGCCGCGATTCGGGCCTCGCCTGGGCCGACGGGAGCCTCTGGGTCGGGCAGTATCGCGATCGCAAGATCCACCGCATCGACCCCGACACGGGGGCAGTGCTGCGCACCATCGAATCGAACCGCTTCGTGACGGGCGTGACGTGGGTCGACGGCGAACTGTGGCACGGCACCTGGGAAGGCGACGACAGCGACGTCCGCCGCATCGACCCCGCGAGCGGCGCCGTGCTCGAGCGGCTCGAGATGCCGCGCGGCACCGCCGTGAGCGGCCTCGAGTCGGACGGCGCCGACCTCTTCTACGCCGGCGGCGGCGGAAGCGGCACCGTGCGCGCCGTGCGCCGGCCCAAGAGCGCTCGTTCGTAAACATCACGCCAGGACAGAAGCAGATTCGTCATGAACACCGCCATCGCCGAAACCACCACTCCCCGCACCATCACCACGAACCACGCCGTCGTGTCCGCAGACCGATGGATCGCCGAACGCAAGGCGCTCCTCGCACGCGAGAAGGAGCTCATGCGCCTGTCCGACGAGATCGCCCGCGAGCGCCGCGCCCTGCCGTGGCAGCGCGTCGCGACCGACTACGTCTTCGATACGCCCGAGGGCCCGCGCTCGCTCGCCGCCTTGTTCGAGGGCCGGCGCCAGCTGCTGGTGCAGCACTTCATGTTCGGCCCGGGCTGGGCGCAGGGATGCCCGAGCTGCTCGTACATGGCCGACCACACCGACGCGATGACCGTGCACCTCGCGCACCGCGACGTCTCGTTCGTCGCCGTTTCGCGCGCGCCGCTGGCCGAGATCGCGCGCTTCAAGGAGCGCATGGGCTGGCAGTTCCGCTGGGTGTCGTCGGCGGCCAACGACTTCAACCGCGACTTCCATGTCAGCTTCGCGCCGGAAGATCGCATCGATGGCGCGGTCTACTACAACTACGGCACGACCCGCTTCCCGAACACGGAAGCGTCCGGCGTCAGCGTGTTCTACAAGGACGACGCGGGCGAGGTCTTCCACACCTACTCCACTTTCGGGCGCGGCGTGGAAGTGATGATGGGCACGTACCGGATGCTCGACCTCGTGCCCAAGGGCCGCGACGAGAGGGACGTGCCGAACAAGATGGAGTGGGTGCGCCACCACGACCGCTACGAGCCGGCGCCCCCGGCCGATGCGTGCTGCCACTCGAACGCCTGAGATTCCAGCGGGTGCGCCGTTGAGGGCGGCTGCGCTGCGGCCGCCTCAATCGCCGCTGTTGTCCGGCGCGTGCATGAGCTCCGAGAAGAATCGCTTCATGATCGGCCCGATACGCCGCAGTGCGCCCCGGCGCATCGCGGCGAGCTTGGCCAGCACCTAGCGGCCACGCGCCGAGAGCCGCAACTCGACCTTGCGGCGGTCGACGGTCGAGGGCTCGCGCACGACGAGGCCTTCGTTGCCCAGGCGGTCCACCAAGCC
>DASXXO010000111.1:0-5333 GCA_036503045.1 Caldimonas sp.
CGCCGTGCTGATCGCCTGGGCCGCGTCGTGAAAGCTCTTCGGCGCGGCGCGCGTCGGCTGCAGCAGCGTCGCCTCGAGCGTGGCGGCGACGAGCGTCTCGAGGTTCCTGCGGCCGATGTCGGGCTGGGCGTACTTCGACGCGATCACCTCGCCCTGCTCGGTGAGGCGGATCTGGCCGTTCACCGTCCCCGGCGGCTGGGCGAGGATCGCCTCGTAGCTCGGGCCACCGCCGCGCCCGACCGTGCCGCCGCGACCGTGGAACAGCCGCAGCGTGATGCCGTGCGAGGTGCC
This sequence comes from Caldimonas sp., assembly GCA_036503045.1. GTDB lineage: Bacteria > Pseudomonadota > Gammaproteobacteria > Burkholderiales > Burkholderiaceae_C > Schlegelella_A. Next base: position 292 of record DASXXO010000111.1, read on the forward strand.
GAGCTCGGCGAAGAGCGCCACCAGCGCGATCTCGGCGCAATAGAGCTCCCAGTTGCTCGTGAACGCGCCGCCGTCCTTGTTGCTGTCGCTGTAGCCGATCATCACGTCCTGCTCGGCACTCGAGCGCGCGATCATCGCGGCGATTCCGGGCAGCGCGGTGTACTCGCGCATGATCGTCGCCGCGCTGCGCAGGTCGCCGATGGTCTCGAAGAGCGGCGAGACGATGAGCGCGGTGGTCGCCGAGCCGTCGAGCGTGCCGCGCACGAGGCCGGCCTCCTTCAGCAGGACCAGCACCTCGAGCAAGTCGCTGACGCTCTCGGTGTGCGAGATGATCGAGTGGCGCAGCGCCTCCGGGCCGTAGAGGCGCAGCATCTCGGCCGCGGTCTCGAAGATCGCCAGCTCCTTCAGGCTCTGCGCGCCGTACGCGTCGGCGCGTTCGCTCTCGACGACGCGCAGCGGCCGCGCGTCGTTCAGCACCCCGAGCAGGAGCGCGCGCTTCGTGGCTTCGTCGAGCGCGCCGTAGTCGCGCTCGATGCGGGCGACGGCGAGCAGCTCTGCGAGGACGGCCTCGTGCTTGTCGGAGCTCTGGCGCAGGTCGACCGTCGCGAGGTGAAAGCCGAACACCTGCGCGGCGCGGATCAGCGGCGCGAGGCGCGGCTGCACCAGCGCTTCGCCGTGATTCGCCCCGAGCGACTCCTCCACGGTCAGCAGGTCGGCGAGGAAGTCGCTCGCCGATGGATACGGATCGCGCGGCGCGACCGCGTGGCGCAGCGCTTCGGTGCCGGTCAATGCGTGCAGCGTCGCCGCCAGGCGCGCGTAGACGCCGACCAGCGCGCGCCGGTAGGGCTCGTCCTCGCGGTGCGGATTGGCGTCACCAGAGGCGGCGGCGAGGCGCTGCAGCGCCGGCGTCACGGGCTGCAGCGTCGCCGAGTTCGAGAGCTCGCCGCCGAGCTCGTGGACTTCGGTGAGATAGTGGCGAAGCGCCGTCTCGCTCTGGCGCGCGAACGCCGTGCGCAGCGTCGTCGCGTCGACGAACGGGTTGCCGTCGCGATCGCCGCCGATCCAGTTGCCCATGCGGAAGAAGCTCGCGATCGCGTGGCCGGGGAGCGCCTCCTCGACGTCGCGATAGAGGATGGGGATCTGGCCGAGGAAGGTCGCGCGGTAATAGCTGAGCGCGTTGTCGATCTCGTCCTCGACGGTGAGCTTGGCGGTGCGCAGCATCCGCGTCTGCCACAGCTGCGTCACGCGCGCGCGCAGCAGCGCTTCGTTCTCGGCGAGCTCGCGTTCGCTCGAGCCCGGGGAGCGCGCGGCGAGCAGCTCGGCGATCGCGCGCTCCGCATCGAGGATGCTCTTGCGCTGCACCTCGGTCGGGTGGGCCGTGAGAACCGGCGAGATGAATGCGCGGGCTAGCGTCGCAGCGATTCGGTCGGCGTCGATCCCGCGCCGTGCCAGCCGCTCGAACGTCATCGGCAGCGATCCTTCCTGGAGATGGCCCTGCCGGTCATGAAACGCGCGCCGGCGCAGGTGGTGCCGGTCCTCGGCGATGTTGGCCAGATGCGAGAAGTAGCTGAAGGCGCGGATCACGCTGACGGTGCGCTCGCCGCTCAGGCTCGTCAGCAGCCGGTCGAGGTCGCGGCCGGCACGCTTGTCGCGCTTCAGCCGGTAGGCGACCGCGAGCTGGCGGACCCGCTCGACGCGCTCGTAGGCCGCGTCGCCCTCCTGCTCGCGGATCACCTCGCCGAGGATGCGTCCAAGCAGGCGGATGTCGTCGACCAGCGGCTGATTCTTCTGCGCCGCGCGCCCGGCCTCGCGCTCGATCTTGCTCTTCATCGCCTCGATGATGCAGGAGACGTGCCTGCTAGCATGACCGGCCCTGCGAAGACCCATGGCCGAGTCAATCGTCATCGCCACCCGCGAGAGCCGTCTTGCCCTCTGGCAGGCCGAGCACGTGCGCGCGCTTCTGATGCGCTCGGGCGGGGTCGACGTCACGTTGCTGCCGATGACCACGCGTGGCGACCAGATCGTCGATCGGACGCTCTCCAAGGTGGGCGGCAAGGGGCTCTTCGTCAAGGAGCTCGAGACCGCGCTCGCCGACGGGCGCGCCGACCTCGCCGTCCACTCGCTGAAGGACGTGCCGATGGACCTGCCGCCGGGCTTCGCGCTCGCCGCCGTGCTCGAGCGCGAGGACGCGCGCGACGCCTGGGTCTCGGACCGCTACGCCGCGCTCGAAGAGCTGCCGCAGGGCGCGGTCGTCGGCACGTCGAGCCTGCGCCGCGTCGTCCAGCTCGCGGCGCTGCGTCCCGACCTGCGCATCGAGCCCTTGCGCGGCAACCTCGACACGCGGCTGCGCAAGCTCGACGAAGGGCGTTACGACGCGATCGTCCTCGCCGCCGCCGGGCTCGTCCGGCTCGGCGCCGAAGGCCGCATTCGCGCGCGCTTCGAGACGACGGCGATGCTGCCGTGCGCGGGGCAGGGCGCGCTCGCGATCGAGACGCGCGCCGACTCGGGCGCGCTGCTCGCGCGCCTCGCCGCGTTCACCCACGCGGCGACTCGCCTCGCAGTCGCGGCCGAGCGTGCCGTCTCGCGCGCTCTCGGCGGCAGCTGCAGCATGCCGCTCGCCGCGCACGCCAGCTGGCGCGGCGACACGCTCGTGCTCGACGCGGCGGTCGGCCATCCCGCCGAGCGCGCGGCGCCGCTGCTGCGCGCGCAGACGAGCGGCCGCGTCGCCGACGAGCGCGCGGCCGAGGCGCTCGGCGGCGATGCGGCACGCGCGCTCCTCGCCGCCGGCGCCGCGCCGTACCTCGCGGCGGCGGAGCGTCTCGCCGCGATTCCGGACGCGCCGTGAGCGCGGCGCGGCGCGCCCGCGTCCTCGTCACGCGGCCGGCGGCGCAGGCCGAGGCGTGGGTCGAGCAGCTGCGCGCGCGCGGCATCGACGCCGAGGCGCTGCCGCTGATCGAGATCGTCGCCGTCGACGATCGGTCTGCCTTGCAAGCAGCATGGGAGACGCTGGCCGAGCACAGCCTTGTCTTCTTCGTCAGCGCCAACGCCGTGCAGCACTTTTTCGCGGCCCGGCCGGAACCGGGCGCGTGGCCTGAGGGCGTCGTCGCGGCTGCGCCGGGGCCCGGCACTGCGGCCGCGCTGCGCGCGGTGGGCTGGCCTGATGCCGCGATCGTCAGCCCCGCGACGGATGCGGCGCAATTCGACTCGGAAGCGCTCTGGGCTCGGCTGCAGGGCCGCAACTGGCGCGGTGCGCGCGTACTCGTCGTGCGCGGCGATGGCGGCCGCGACTGGCTCGCCGATCGCCTGACCGAAGCGGGCGCCCAGGTCGACGCGCTGAGCGCGTACCGGCGCGTCGCGACCTCCTTCGCGGGCGCGGCGCGCGAGCGGCTCGAGGCGGCTGTCGCGGGCGATGACGTCGTCTGGCTGTTCAGCAGCTCCGAGGCGATCGCCAATCTCGCGCGTGCCGCCGGCAACACGGGCTGGGGGCGCGCGCGCGCCGTCGCGACGCATCCGCGCATCGCTGCGCGTGCGCGCGGCCTCGGCTTCGGCGTCGTCGTCGAGGCCGGCGCCAGCCTCGATGCGGTGGTCGCCTGCATACAATCGATCGAACCGTGAACGACGACCCCTCGCCAGCCTCCGCGCCTCGCGACCTCGGTTCCTCGTCGGTCCCCAACGGCTCTTCCGCTTCCAACGCTCCCGTCGCAGCCGACGACGCGCGTGGGCGGCGCGGGCGCGCGTTGTTGCTCGCGGTGCTACTGCTCGCGCTGCTCGCGATCGTCGCGATCGTCTTCGCGTGGCGCGCCGACCAGCGCGTCCGCAGCAGCGAGCGCGAGCTCGTCAAGCGGCAGCAGGACAGTGCGTTGCAGGTGACCGAGGCGACGCTCCTCGCGCGCCAAGCACAGGAGGGCGCGCGCGAGGCTCAGGCGAAGGTCGCTCTCCTCGAGGCGCGCCTGAACGAGGTCGCGATCCAGCGTGGCCAGCTCGAGGCGCTCGCGCAGTCGGTTGCGCGTTCGCGCGACGAGAACCTCGTCGCCGACAGCGAAGCAGGCTTGCGTGCGGCGCTGCAGCAGGCGGCGCTGATCGGCAGTGCGGAGCCGGTCGTTGCCGCGCTGAAGCAGATCGACGACCGCTTCGCGCGCGCCAACGAGCCTCGACTCGACCCGGTGCGGCGCGCGATCGCGCGCGACCTCGATCGCGTCAAGGCGGCGAGCGTCGCCGACGTCGCGACGCTATCGATCAAGCTCGAGGAGGCGGTGCGCATGGTCGACGAGCTGCCCCTGCTCTCCGCTGCCGAGCCGCATCGTGACCTTGCACGCGGCGCGAAGCCGCGCCCGGCCGCCGCGGCGCCGGCCGATTCCCCGGCGTCGGCGAGCGGGCTCGGCGACTGGCTGTCGCGCTCGTTCGGCCAGGCCGGACGTGCCGCCGTCGAGAGCGCATGGGGCGAGGTCCGCTCGCTCGTGCGGATCACGCGGATCGACGATCCGGAGGCCATGCTGGTCGCCCCCGACCAGGCGTTTTTCCTGCGCGAGAACATGAAGCTGCGCCTGCTCAACGCACGCCTGTCGCTGCTTGCGCGCCAGTTCGACACGGCGCAGGCCGATGTGCGCTGGGTCAAGGGTGCGATCGAGCGCTATGGCGACCGCTCGTCGCGGCGAACGCAGACTGCTCTCGATGTGCTCGCGCAGGTGGTGCAGCAGGCGCGTCAGTCGGCGCCCGTGCGGCCCGACGAGACCTTCGCCGCGCTCGCCACCGCGGCCGGCAGCCGCTAGGGCGTTCTCAGGGCAGCGCGTGCGCCTCGCGATCTGGTTCGTCCTGCTCTTCGGGGTCGCCGTCGTCGCGGCGACGACGTTCGGCGCGAACGACGGGCTCGCGAGCTTCTACTGGGGCTCGTGGCGGCTCGACCTGTCGCTCAACTTCTTCGTGCTGCTGCTCGTCGGCACGTGCTTCCTGCTCGTCGCCGTGATCCAGGGCATCAACGCGCTGATCGGGCTGCCGAAGCGTGCTCGCGAGTGGCGCACTGCGCGGCGCGACCGCACCGGCCA
>DASXXO010000112.1:0-2279 GCA_036503045.1 Caldimonas sp.
CGATGTGCACGACGGGATCGCAGCGACGCTCGAACACGCGCGCGCCGCCGGCATGCCGCTCGCGATCGAGCCGCTGCACCCGATGTACGCTGCCGACCGCGCGTGCGTCAATACGCTCGAGCAGGCGCTCGACCTCTGCGACGCGATCGACCCCCGCGCGACCGGCGCCCTGGGCGTCGGGGCATCGGATGCCGCTGCCCTCGGCGTCGCCGTGGACGTCTATCACGTCTGGTGGGACCCCAAGCTCGAAGCGCAGATCGCGCGCGCGGGGCGCGAACGGCTGCTCGCGTTCCACGTCTGCGACTGGCTGGTGCCGACACGCGACCTGCTCAACGACCGCGGCATGATGGGCGACGGCGTGATCGACATCCCGCGCATCCGCGGCTGGGTCGAGGCGGCGGGATTCGCCGGCTACAGCGAGGTCGAGATCTTCTCAAGCGAGAACTGGTGGAAGCGGCCGGAGGACGAGGTGCTCGCCACCTGCATCGCGCGCCACCGCAGCGCGGTCTGACGGCGGTCCCGGCCGCGCTAGGCAGCGACGGGCGCGAGCGCCGTGCGGCGCGCACGACGGACGTTGACGGCGGTCGAGATCAGGAGCGCCTGCGCGATCGCGATACCGAGCCAGACGTCGGCCGGTCGATGCAGGTCGAGCAGCGGCCCGAAGACGAGGGGCGCGAACGCCTGGCCGATGTCGAGCCCCGAATAGACGACGCCGTAGACGCGGCCGGTCGCGCCCTCGGGCGCGGCGCGCTTGACGATCAAGTCGCGCGACGGACCGGCCATTCCCGACGCGACTCCCATCAGCGCGAACAGCACCGGCACGGCGGCGGGTGCGAGTGGCGCGAAGCCGATCGTCAATGCGATCACGGCCGCGATGCCGAAGCCGAGCGCGACGATCTTCTCGCAGCGCGACGGATCGACGGCGAGAAAGCCGCCGATCACCATGCCGCCCGCCGCGGCGACCATGTAGAACGTCAGGCACATCGCCGCCCAGCGCGTCGGTACCGCGTGCAAGAGACGCGCCGACTCGGGAGCGAACGCCTGGATCCCGCCGAGCACGACCGCATAGAGGAAGAAGAAACCGAAGCACACCCAGACCGCGGGAATGGCGAGGAACGCGAAGCTGTTCGCGCCGGCACGCGACTTCGCCGCCCTCGGCGGCGCAGCGCTCGTCAGCTCGATCGTCAGATGCACGCCGTTCAGGACCAGCACGACGAGCACGACCAGGACGAGCGCTCCCGCCGCCACGAGCGCGACGCGCCACGAGAAGGCGAGCGCGATCGGCACCAGGATCGCGGGCGCGAGCGCCCAGCCGAGGCTACCCGTGATGCCGTGCACGCTGAACGCGTGGCCGAGACGCGCGGCGTCGATCTTGCGGTTGAGCAGGGTGTAGTCGACCGGATGGAACACGCCGTTGCCGACGCCGGCGACGACCGCGAAGGCGATCAGCATCGCATAGCTCGTGCTCGCCGCGAAGCCGAACGCCGCCGCGGCGAGCAGGGCGATCCCGCCGAAAAGGATCGGCCGCGGGCCGAAGCGGTCGACGACGAACCCGGAGACCGCCTGCACCGAGCACGAGACGATGAAGAACACCGTGAGCAGGAAACCGAGCTCGGCGTAGCTGGCGTGGAACGCGTCCTTCAGCCACGGAAACAGCGGCGGCAGCAGCAGCTGGCTGAAGTGACTGATGCAGTGGGCAAGGCCGACCAGGCCCATGACTGCGGCGTCGGCACGACGCGAAGGCGCGGCGGAAGGAAGCGTGGTTGCGGTCATCGGGCGTTGGGCAGGCGCGATCGAGGGCCGCGCTCGGGAGAAAGCGATTATCGTGGAGGGTGCGTATCGGTTCCGCCGTAGGGAATCGAGCCCGATCGTGTCGACTGGCTCGTGCGGTCCGTCGCGTGCCGGCGCAGCGCGGCCGCTCGTTTCTGCAGTTGGTCGAGCGGCGCTGGAACAGGGGCCGAGCCCCGCCGATGATCGCGGCGCCAGACTCCAGGAGCCCTCGATGACGCTCGCCCGCCGACCTCTTCTCGCCCTCGCCACCTCGACCCTCCTGCTCGGCCCGCTCCTCGCCCGCGCCCGCGACACCGTGCGCGGGTCGGGGGTGGCCGCCACCCAGCGCCGCGACCTCGGCCCGTTCACGCGCGTGTCGCTCGACGCGCCGTTCGCGGTCGTGCTACGGCCGGGCAGCCGCGACCTGATCGAGATCGTCGCGGACGACAACGTGCTGCCGCTGATCGAGACGACGCTGCGCGCCGATCGCTCGCTCCAGATCGAGCTCG
>DASXXO010000113.1:0-1932 GCA_036503045.1 Caldimonas sp.
GGCGCGGCGCGGGTCGTCGATCGCCGAGACCAGCGCGAGGTAGCCGCCGTAGAGGAAGAGCAGGATCAGCTCCGAGGTGAGGCGCGCGTCCCAGACCCACCACGTTCCCCAGGTCGGTCGGCCCCAGAGGGCGCCGGTCCAGAGGGCGAGGAAGGTGAACATCGCGCCGGTCGGCGCGATCGCGCGCGCGACGATCGACGCCAGTCGCGCGTTGAAGGCCCAGCCGATCGCCGCCCAGAACGCCAGCGCGACGTAAAGCAGCATCGACATCCATGCCGCGGGGACGTGGATGAAGATGATCCGGTAGGCGTCGCCCTGGGTCCGGTCGGTGGGCGCCACCAGGAGCCCCAGGTACAGGGAGACCGCGGCGAGCACCGCGGCGATGCCGGCGAACCAGGGCACGAGGAGGCCGGCGACCGGGTAGAAGGTCGCCGGGGAGGCGAAGCGGAAGAAGCGCCAGCGCGTGATCACGGGTGTCGATCGATGCAGTTCATTCGGTGGCGATGCGCAGCGCAGCCGCGGTCGCGACCGGCGCCACCAGCGCGGTGAAGATCAGGAGCGCGCCGAGCAGCGAATAGTTCCCGCGCGCCGACTGACCGGCCTCGACCGCGCCGACCGCGCCGGCACCGAAGATGAGAGCAGGAATGCAGAGCGGGACGATGATCAGGATCAACAACACCGCGCCGCTGCGGAGGCCCAGCGTCAGCGCCGCGCCCAGCCCGCCGAGCAGGCTCAGGATCGGCGTGCCGAGGACGAGGCTCGCGACCAGCGCCGCGATCGCCGTCGGCGCCATGTCGAACAGGAGGCCGAACACCGGCGCGGCGACGACCAGCGGCAGCCCGGTCAGGAGCCAGTGCGACACCGCCTTGGCGAGGACGATCGGGATGCGCGCGCCGGGCACGAGCAGCATCTGCTCGAGCGAGCCGTCGCCGTGGTCGGCGGCGTAGAGCTGCGTCACCGAGAGCATCGCGGCGAGCAGGGCGGCGACCCAGACCACGCCCGGGGCGATCTGGCGCAGCACCTGCGGCTCGGGGCCGACGCCGAGCGGGAACAGGCTCACCGCGACGGTGAAGAAGGCGATCGGCAGCGCCGCGTCGATGCGGCGGCGCGCCGCCAGTCGCAGGTCGCGGGCGACGAGCACGGCGAACGTTCCGCTCATGCAAGGGCGGGCTCGCGCAGGTCGACCACGACCGGCGCGGGGTCGTCGATCGGCAGCGACAGGTGGCTGGTCAGGACGACGCTGCCGCCGCGCCGCGCGTGCTCGACGATCACCCCGGCGAGCACGTCGACGCCGGCGGCATCGAGCGCGTCGAACGGCTCGTCGAGCAGCCACGGCAGCAGCTCGCGCTGCGCGGCGAGGCGCGCCAGCGCGACGCGCCGTCGCTGCCCTTGCGAGAGCGTTCGGACGAATGCGTCGCGCCGGCTCGCCAGGCCGAAGCGGGCGAGGGCCGCGTCGACCGCGCGGCTGTCGACGCGCGTGCCGGCCAGGTGCAGCAGGAAGCGGAGCGACTCGCCGACGGTGAGGTCTTCCTTGAGTGCGTTCGCGTGGGCGAGGTAGAGCGGCCGCGGCGCCAGCGCCGGCGCGCCGGCCCACGCTAGCGCGCCGGCGGCCGGCGTGGAGAGGCCGGCGAGGGTGCGCAGCAGGGTCGTCTTGCCCTGCCCGTTGGCGCCGCGGATCCAGACGATCGTCCCGGGCCGAACGACGAAGCTCGTCGGCGCGAAGAGCACCCGCTCGCCGCGCCGGCACACGAGGTCGCGCACGATCAGCGTCGCATCGGGCGGCACGGTCGCTCCGGCCGTCGGGTGGTCGTCCATCGATGTCCTGTCCCACGGGGCGTGGGCGTGGCCGCGATTGTCGCGGAACGCCGAACCGTGGCGCGGAGCCGTTTGTGAGCGCTCGTACACTTGTTCGGGTCCGAGCCAAGAGGAACA
>DASXXO010000114.1:0-5816 GCA_036503045.1 Caldimonas sp.
GACCGTGCACCTGATCGTTCTCGACCTGATGCTGCCCGGCGAAGACGGCCTGTCGATCTGCCGTCGCCTGCGCGCCGCCAACGACGTGACGCCGATCATCATGCTGACCGCGAAGGTCGAGGACGTCGACCGCATCGTCGGCCTCGAGGTCGGTGCCGACGACTACCTGCCCAAGCCGTTCAATCCGCGCGAGCTGCTCGCGCGCATCCACGCCGTGCTGCGCCGACGCCCGGCGATGGAAGCACCGGGCGCGCCGGCGCTCGATGCGCAGACGGTCACCTTTGGTCCGTTCGTGTTCGATCTGGCGCTGCGGCGCCTGACCAAGGACGGCGAGCAGATCGCGCTCACGACCGGCGAGTTCTCGATGCTGAAGGCGCTCGTTCGCCATCCGCGCCAACCGCTTTCGCGCGACAAGCTCGCGCAGCTCGCGCGCGGCCGCGAATTCGAGCCCTTCGACCGCAGCCTCGATGTCCAGATCTCGCGCCTGCGCAAGATGATCGAGCCCGATCCGACCCAGCCGCGCTATATCCAGACGGTCTGGGGGGTCGGCTACGTGTTCGTTCCCGACGGCGCGGCGTAAGGCAACAATCGCCCGGTGGCGACACGTACTGCAAAGCGGCCCTCCTCCACCCCTCTGTCCGAGCGGCTGAGGCCGCCGCAAGCACCGCGACTCGCCAAGAAGTTCGTCGCCCTCAGCCTCTTCTGGCGCACCTTCTTCCTGCTCGCCCTGCTGCTTGCGAGCGGCGTCTTCGCCTGGGTCCAGACCTTCCGCGCGCTCGAGTTCGAGCCGCGTGCGATCCAGGCGGCGCAGCAGATCGCGAGCCTCGTCAACATCACCCGCGCCGCGCTGCTCGGCACCGACGGCATCAACCGCATCGCGATCATCAAGAGCGTCTCGACCCTCGAGTCGGTGAAGCTCACGCCGCGCGAGCCGAACGACAAGTGGGAGCCGTTCGAGGTCGACCGCTTCCAGCGCGTGATCGAGCGCGAGCTGCGCGACCAGCTCGGGCCTGACACGATCGTCGCCAGCTCGATGAACGGAACGCCGGGCCTGTGGGTCGGCTTCTCGATCGCGCGCGACTCGTTCTGGCTGAAGGTCGATCCGACCCGCGTCGGGCCGATGTCGTCCAGCACGATCGTCCTCTGGGTCTCGATCGCCCTGCTCGCGACCGTGCTCGGCTCGGCCGGCATCGCGCGCCTGATCAACCGGCCGCTCAAGGACCTCTCGTTCGCCGCCAGCCGGATCCGCGAAGGCGAGTACGACTCGCGCCTCGACGAGACGACGATGACGAGCGAGATCCGCCAGGTCAACATGGGCTTCAACCGGATGGCGCGCGAGCTCGCCAAGGTCGAGCAGGACCGCGCCGTGATGCTCGCCGGAATCTCGCACGACTTGCGCACGCCGCTGTCGCGGCTGCGCCTGGAGGCCGAGATGAGCGTCCAGGACGAGGAAGCCAAGAGCAACATGGCGATGGACATCGACCAGCTCGACGCGATCATCGACAAGTTCATGGACTACGCGCGGCCCGGCGAGGTCAAGCTCGTGCCTTGCGACGTCCAGACGATCGTCGCGCGCGAGGCGGCGGCGTTCCGCGACACCAGCCAGATCCGCATCCAGTCGAAGCTCGTCTCCGACGTCCGCGTCCTTGCCGATGACGTCGAGCTGGGCCGAGTCCTGCAGAACCTGTTCGAGAACGCGCGCCGCTACGGCCGCTCGACCGAGACGGGAATCGCGCGCGTCATCGTCAGCTACGCGCGTACCGGCCCGTGGGTGATCATCACGGTGCGCGACCACGGCCAGGGCGTCGATCCGAAGAAGCTCGACCAGCTGACGACGCCGTTCTTCCGCGGGGACGCAGCGCGCACGGCGGCGACCGGGGCCGGCCTCGGGCTCGCGATCGTCGAAAAGGCGCTGGCCCGCATGGGCGGCGCATTCGAGATCACCAACGCCACCGACGGCGGGCTGCTCGCCCACATCCGTCTGAAGCGCGCCTGATCGGCTCGCGCAGCGCTCAGCTGAGGAGCGTCGAAGCCCTCACCCTCCGCGCCAGAGGAGGCACACGGCACGCGCCTCGATCGCTTCGCCGTGGCCGACCGGGCCCATGTTCTCGGCGGTCTTGGCCTTGATGCTCACCTGATCGATCTCGATCGCCAGCGCGCCCGCGACGCGCTGGCGCATCGCCGCGACCTGCGGCGCGAGGCGCGGCGCCTGCGCGATCACCGTCGCGTCGACGTTGCCGATCTGCCAGCCGGCACCCTTGACGCGGCGCGCGGCCTCGGAGAGCAGCGCGAGCGAATCGGCGCCGCGGTACTGCATGTCGGTGTCGGGAAAGTGATGGCCGATGTCGCCGAGCGCAGCAGCGCCGAAGATCGCGTCGGTGATGGCGTGGCAGAGCGCATCGGCATCCGAGTGGCCGGCGAGGCCATGCGTGTGCGCGATCTCCACGCCGCCCAGGATGAGCTTGCGCCCCTCGACGAGCGCGTGCGTGTCCCAGCCCTCGCCGACACGCCAGAGCGGGCCGCGCGGCCTCATATGCGCACCCTCGCGCTGCGCGCGGTCGCGCCAAGCGGGACGGAACGGCCCCTTCGGAACGGCCGGGCGGGGCCGTTCATGCGGCGAGGCGCCGCGCGAGCAGCGCGTCGGCGATGGCGAAGTCGGCCGGGTGCGTGACCTTGATGTTCTCGGCCGAACCGACCACCAGCTTCGGGCGCAGGCCGACGGCCTCGATCGCCGCCGCCTCGTCGGTCGCGCCGGGGGTCCGCTTCAGTGCATCGGTAAGAACGCCGAGCCTAAACATCTGCGGCGTCTGCGCCTGCCAGACGTCGTCGCGCGCCATGGTCGCGATCGCGCGATCGCCTTCGGCACGCTTGAGCGTATCGGCGACCGGCAGCGCGAGCAGGCCGCCGATGCCGTCGCCACGACAGGACTCGACGAGCGCGTCGATCCATTCGGCGCGAACGAGGCAACGCGCCGCGTCATGGACGAGCACCCAGTCGGTCGGCGCCGCGCCGAGCCCGGCGAGCTTGGCGAGGCCGGCGGCGACGGTCGCGGCGCGCGTCTCGCCGCCGCAGCGCGCGACCGAGAGGCGGGGGTCCGACGGCAGCGCGGCCAGGCCTTCGTAGTGCTGGTCGTCGGGCGCAACGACGACGAGGATCCTGCTCAACCTCGGCACCGCGAGGAGTGCCGCCAACGTATGGGCCACCAGCGGCCGGCCGGCGATCTCGACGTACTGCTTGGGGAGGGTGGCGCCGGCGCGCACACCGCTGCCCGCACACGGAACGAGCGCGTACAGGCGGCGACGGGTAGGCGAGGTCGGCATCGGCGCAGGAATGATCGCGTTGCGGCGGGCGAAGGATAAGCCGCGCGCCCCGCGCCGCCTGTCGCGCCACCTAAAATCGTCGCTTTCCTCTCGCGCGGCACGCATTTGCCGCCTGAATGCTTCTCCCCGACATCGCCCCCGGCAAGCGCTTCACGCTGCCTCGACCTCCCGGTTCGGCCGACGCCCTGCTGCTCGCGCGCTTCGCCGAGCAGGAGCACGCACGTGGCAAGGTGCTTGCGATCTTCAGCGCCGAGCCGGCCGACGCGCAGCGCCTCGCCGACGAGATCGCGTTCTTCGCGCCGCGCCTGCGCATCGCGGTCTTTCCCGATTGGGAGACGCTGCCCTACGACAGCTTCTCGCCGCACGAGGACCTGATCTCCGAGCGCCTGGCGACGCTCTGGCGGATCGGCCGCGGCGAAGTCGACCTCGTCCTGATGCCGGCGACCACGGCGCTGGTGCGGCTCGCGCCGCCGAGCTTCATCGCCGGCTTCACGTTCAACTTCACGACCAAGCAGCGGCTCGACGAAGCTGCCCTCAAGGCGCAGCTCACGCTCGCCGGCTACACCCACGTGAGCCAGGTCGTCTCGCCGGGCGAATACGCGGTGCGCGGCGGCCTGATCGACCTGTTCCCGATGGGATCGTCGGTGCCGTACCGCGTCGATCTCTTCGGCGACGAGATCGACTCGATCCGCACCTTCGATCCCGACACGCAGAGGAGTCTCTACCCGGTGCCCGAAGTGCGCCTGCTCCCCGGCCGCGAGTTCCCGATGGACGAGGCGACGCGCAACGCCTTCCGCGCGCGCTGGCGCGAGCGCTTCGAAGGCGACCCGACGAAGAGCCGCATCTACAAGGACATCGGCGCCGGCATCGCGACCGCGGGGATCGAGTACTACCTGCCGCTCTTCTTCGACGCGACGGCGACCGTCTTCGGCTATCTCGGCGCCGCCGCGACGGTCGCGCTGCACGGCGAGCTCGACGAGGCGCTGCAGCGCTTCTGGGCCGACACCCGCGAACGGCACCGCTTCTTCCAGCACGACCGCGAGCGGCCGATCCTGCCGCCCGACGCGCTGTTCCTGAAGGCCGAGGAGTTCTTCGCCGCAGCCAAGGTGCACGCGCAGCTCACGCTGCGCGCCAGGAGCGAGGGCGACCCGACGCCATGGGCCTCCGATCTTCCGGATCTGAGCGTCGACCGCGGCGCCCCGGAGCCGCTCAAGCGGCTGCAGGATCACGTCGCCACGACGCCGCACCGGGTGTTGATCGTCGCCGAGAGCGAGGGTCGGCGCGAGAGCCTGCTCGAGCTGCTGCGCGACAGCCGGATCGATCCGCCGAGCGTCGCAACGCTCGCGGAATTCGAATCCGGAAGCGATCGCTTCGCGATCGCGGTCGCGGCGCTCGCGGAAGGCTTCGCCGCATACAGCGACGATGCCACCGACGCCGCGACGATCGAGTTCGTCACCGAGACCGAGCTGTTCGCGATGACGCCGGGCGCTCGTCGGCGCCGCCGCCAGGAACAGACGAGCGACGTCAACGCGCTGATCCGGGACCTCTCCGAGCTCCAGGTCGGCGACCCCGTCGTCCACGTCAACCACGGCATCGGCCGCTACCTCGGGCTGACGACGATCGCCCTCGGCGGCGCGGACGAGGAGCCGAGCGAGTTCCTGCAGCTCGAGTACGCCGACAAGGCGACACTCTACGTCCCGGTCGCGCAGCTGCACCTGATCGCGCGCTACACCGGCGTCAGCGCCGAGGAAGCGCCGTTGCACAAGCTCGGCTCGGGCCAGTGGGACAAGGCGCGCAGGAAGGCCGCCGAGCAGGTGCGCGACACCGCCGCCGAGCTCTTGAACCTCTACGCGCGGCGCGCGGCGCGCGAGGGCTTCGCATTCCGCTTCCAGCCGCACGACTACGAGGCGTTCGCGGCGAGCTTCGGCTTCGACGAGACGCCCGACCAGCACGCCGCGATCCACGCCGTGATCCAGGACATGGTCTCACCTAGGCCGATGGACCGCCTGATCTGCGGCGACGTCGGCTTCGGCAAGACCGAAGTCGCCTTGCGCGCGGCGTTCGTCGCCGTCATCGGCGGCAAGCAGGTCGCGATCCTCGCGCCGACGACGCTGCTCGCCGAGCAGCACTACCAGAACATCGCCGATCGCTTCGGCAAGTGGCCCGTCAAGGTCGCCGAGCTGTCGCGCTTCCGCTCGTCGAAGGAAGTCAAGGCAGCGCTCGAAGGCCTTGCCGACGGCACGGTCGACATCGTCGTCGGCACCCACAAGCTGCTTTCGTCGGACGTCAGGTTCAATCGCCTCGGCCTGCTCGTGATCGACGAGGAGCATCGCTTCGGCGTCCGCCACAAGGAGCAGATGAAGGCGCTGCGCAACGAGGTCGACGTGCTGACGCTGACGGCGACGCCGATCCCGCGCACGCTCGGCATGGCGCTCGAGGGGCTGCGCGACCTCTCGGTGATCGCGACCGCGCCGGAGCGGCGCCTGGCGATCAAGA
>DASXXO010000115.1:0-2696 GCA_036503045.1 Caldimonas sp.
CCCATCGGGCCGTCGTGCGCCATGTCGTCGTCGAGCGAGAGCGCGAGCGTGCTGCCGGCGACGCCGAGGTCGCGCGCCGAGCGGCCGCTCGCGACGGCGCGCAGGTCGGCGCCGGCGCAGAAGTTTCCGCCGGCGCCGGTCAGCACGGCGACGCGCGCCGCGCCGTCGGCGTCGAACGCGCGGAACGCGTCGGCGAGCGCGCGCGCGGTCGGTCCGTCGACGGCGTTCCTCACCTCGGGGCGGTCGATCGTCACGGTCCAGACCGCGCCGTCACTGTCGATGCGAACGGTTGTCGTCATGCGGGCACCTCGCGCAGGAAGAGGGCGGTCGTCTGCTCGGCGAGCGTGTCGAGGTCGACGCTCTTGCGGCCGCGCGGGCGTGCGCGGTACCACGTCGCCGAGTAGTTGATCGCGCCGAGGATCATCAGCCGGGCGATGCGCGCGTCTGCGCCGAGCCGGCCTTCGGCGTGGAGCGCGTCGAGCGTCGCCTGCCAGAGCGCGTCGTAGCGGTCCTTCAGCGCGACGATGCGGCGGCGGTGCTGCGCCGGCAGCGACCGCCAGTCGTACAGCATCACCGGGATGAAGTCGCTGCCGGTCTCGTGGAGGATGCCGAAATGCGCGCGCACGAGACGCCGGAAGCGCTCGACCGCGCCGAGTCCGGGCACCTCGACGACCGAGCGCGTGCGCTCGAGGCCGAGTCGCAATCCCTCTTCCATCACCGCGAGCAACAGCTCGTGCTTGCTCGCGAAATGATAGAAGGGGCTGCCCGAGCGCATGCCGACGGCACCGGCGATGTCGCGGATCGTCGTCCCCTCGAAGCCCTTCTGGCGAAACAGCTGCGCCGCGGCGCGGACGAGGTCGTCGCGCCGGTTTTCGTTGCCGTTTTTCGGGTTGGTTCGGTCTCGGCTCGCAGGCATGTTCACTACAAAGCAACTGCTTGCTTGGCGAAGCAAGAATAGCTTGGCGGGGCCGCGCGGGCAACGCCAGCGAAGGCCTCGGCAGGCCACGACGAGCAGACCGGTGCAGAGCTTGCAGACCGTCATCGGCGGCCCGGCGCGGGGCTGCATCTGCGGCCTGATTGCGCTCGGCCTGGTCCTTCGCCGCCGGTCGCAAGGCGCGGACGGGTCGAGCTCAGGAGACGATGTAGGCCGCGCTGCCGGTGGCGAGGAGCTTGCCTTCGGCGTCGCCGAACTCCATCCGCGTCGTCGCGACGCGCGAGCCGAGGCGTAGCACCTCGCCGCGCAAGGTGAAGCGCTCGCCGATCGCCGGGCGCAGGTAGTCGATGCGCAGGTCGATCGTGCCGAGCTTGCCGAAGCGGCGCAGCCTCTCGGCGGGCGCCTCGTCCATGTGGCGCCCGCCGATCGCCGCCATCACGGCGAGGCCGGCCATCGCGTCGAGGGTCGCGCTGATCACACCGCCGTGCAGCCGTTGGTGCGCGAAGTGGCCGATCAGCTCAGGGCGCATGTCGAGGTGGCCGGTGACGCCGCTCGCCGCGAGCGCGTCGATGCGCAGGCCGAGCACGACGTTGAACGGGATGCGCTGCTCGAACATCGTCGTCAGTCCGGCGACGAACTCCGGCTCGAAGCGGGCTGCGGCGTCGGCCGGCTTCCTGTGCGCGCTCACAGCCCCAGCTGGCGCGCCGCCAGCTCCTTCATGAACTCCTCGCTGCCGCCGCCGATCATCATCACCTTCACCTCGCGGTAGATCCGCTCGCTCTTCGTGCCGCGCACGAAGCCGGTGCCGCCGAGGATCTGGACCGCCTGGTCGGCGCAGAACTGCATCGCCTGCGTCGCCTGGTTCTTGAGCAGGCAGAGCTCGCCGACCGTCTCGCCGTCGAGAGCGCCGGCGTCGAAGCGATCGACGAGCGACTCGATCCAGGCGCGCGTCGCGAACACCCGCATGCGCATGTCGACGAGCTTGTGGCGGACGACCTGGTGCTCGACCAGCGGCTGGCCGAAGGTCTTGCGCTGGCGCGCCCAGGCGAGCGCCTCGTCGCAGCAGACGCTGGCGAACGCGCACGCCGCCGAGGCCATCAGCAGCCGCTCGCCGTTGAAGTTGTCCATGATCGCGCGAAAGCCCGCGTTCTCCGCGCCGATCAGGTGCGCGCCGGGGACGCGGCAGCCGGCGAAGCTGAGGCGCGCCGTGTCGCTGCACCACCATCCCATCTTGGCGAGCGGGGTGCGCTCGAGGCCGGGCGCGTCGCCCGCAATCGCGAGCAGCGAGATGCCGGCCGCTCCGGGGCCGCCCGTGCGCACCGCGACGGTCAGCCAATCGGCGCGAACGCCCGAGGTGATGAAGGTCTTCTCGCCGTCGACGATCCAGGCGTCGCCATCGCGACGGGCGCGGCAGGCGATGCGTGCGACGTCGGAGCCGGCACCCGGCTCGGTGATCGCGAGCGCGGCGATCTTCCGGCCCGCGAGGACGTCGGGCACGATTCGCTCCTGCAGCGCCGCGTGGCCGTGCGCGACGATCGGCGGCAGGCCGATCGAATGCGAGAACAGGCTCGCGAGGAGGCCACCGCTGCCAGCGCGTGCGACTTCCTCGCGCGCGATCAGGCGCCAGGCGATTCCAGCCGGGCTGCCGCCGAGGCGCTCGGGGTAGCCGAGGCCGAGCAGCCCGGCGTCGGCGGCTTTCGCATAGAGCTCGCGCGGAAACGTGCTGCCCTCGTCCCAGGCGTCGACGTTCGGGGCGATCTCG
>DASXXO010000116.1:0-3541 GCA_036503045.1 Caldimonas sp.
GCCCCCCGGCGGGGCGGTGCATGCACCGCCCCGGACTACCTAGAGCAGCTCGGAGTCGTGCGCGCGGAAGATCGCCGCGTAATCGCTCGCGCCCGGCTGATGGAGCGCCTCGACGAGCGCGCGGATCTTCGGGGTCATCACGAGCAGGTAGCGCGCGGGCTCGCCGCGGCGGGCGTTCCCGTACGAGTGCGGGGTCCCCTTCGGCGCCAGGACGCCGGTTCCGGGGCCGGCCTCGAATTCCTCGTCCCCGATCCGGAACCGCAGCACGCCCTCAAGCACGTACCAGGCCTCGTCGTCCTTGTGGTGCACGTGCAGCGGCGCGATCCACTCGTACTCGGACTCGCCTGAATCCGACCACTCGACGATCACGAAGTCGGTGCCGTCGAGCTCCCCGTGCATGGTCTACTTCAGCTCGGCCGAGGTCTTGCCGAGCACCAGCCGGCTGACGATCAGCAGCTGGATCTGCTGGGTGCCCTCGAACAGGTCGAGGATCTTGACGTCGCGGGCCCACTTCTCGAGCAGCTCGCCCTCGCCGTAGCCGATCGCGCCGGCGAGCGCGACGCAGCGCAGCGCGACGTCGGTGCCGACGCGGCCCGCCTTGGCCTTCGCCATCGACGCCTGGAGCGAGTTGGGCTTGCGGTTGTCGGCCATCCACGCCGCCCGCAGCGTCAGCAGGCGCGCGGCCTCCCAGTCGGACTCCATCGAGATGAACTCGGCGGCGGCGGCCGGCTGGGCGTGCAGCGGCCAGTCGTAGTCGGGCTCGATCCCGGCCTCGGCGAGCAGCTCGCGGGTGCGGTCGAGGCAGGCACGCGCGACGCCGATCGCCATCCCCGCGACCAGCGGGCGGGTGTTGTCGAACGTCTGCATCACGCCGGCGAAGCCGCCCTTGGGGGCGATCTGAGCACTCCCGAGCAGGTTCTCCTTCGGCACCCGGCAGTCGTCGAGCACGAAGTTGGCGGTATCCGACGCGCGGATCCCGAGCTTGTGCTCGAGGCGATCGAGCTTCAGCCCGGGGTTGTCGCGCTCGACGACGAACGACTTGATCGCGGCGCGTCCCTGCGAGGCGTCGAGCGTCGCCCACACGACGATCAGATCGGCGCGGTCGCCGGACGTGACGAAGATCTTCTCGCCGTTCAGCACCCACTCGTCGGTGTCCTCGTCGAACCGGGCGGTGGTGCGGATCGCGGCCGAGTCTGACCCTGCCTCGGGCTCGGTGATCGCCATCGCGGCCCACTTGCCGCCGAAGCGCCGGAGCTGCTCCTCGTCCGCGACCGCCGCGATCGCCGCCTGCCCGAGCCCCTGGCGCGGCATCGTCAGCAGCAGGCCGACGTCGCCCCAGCACAGCTCGGTGAGCCCCAGCAGCGTCGACATGTTCGAGCCGTTGCGGTTGCCCGTGCGCTCCTTGGGCGCCCCGCCGTTGCCGCCGGAGCCGACCGTGCCCGCGCCGGCGCCGCTTGGGTTGGCGCCCTCGATCACGGCGGCGAGCATGTCGAGCTCCTTCGGGTACTCGTGCTCGGCGAGGTCGTACTTGCGACTGTTCTTGCGGAAGATCTCGGTCGCGACCATGTGCGCCTGGTCGACCAGCTGTTCGAACTTCTTGGGAACCTCGAGGTTGATCATCAGACGAGCAGCGCTCCTTCCATCAGCCCCGCGGCACGGAGGTCGCGGTACCAGCGCTCGACGGGGTGCTCCTTGACGTAGCCGTGGCCGCCGAGCAGCTGCACCCCGTCTGAGCCGATCGCCATTCCGCGCTCGGCGCACAGCCGGCGCGCGAGCGTCACCTCGCGGGCGAACGGCAGGCTCTGGTCGACGCGGCTCGCCGCCCGGTAGGTCGCCAGGCGCATGCCGTCGAGCTCGATCGCGATGTTGGCGACCGTGAACGCGACCGCCTGGCGGTGCGAGATCGGCTCGCCGAACGCGCGGCGCTCGTTGACGTACGGGACCACGTAATCGAGCACGGCCTGCGCCGTCCCGAGCGCGACCGCGCACCAGCCGAGCCGCGCCAGCTGCACGCACTCGGAGTAGACGGCCGGGTCGGCGTCACCGAGCAGCGCTCCCGCCGGGAGCCTCACGCCCTCGAAGATCAGCGTGCCGGTTGCGGCCGCGCGGACGCCCATCGCGGGCTCTGGCTCGACGCTGATGCCGTTCGTCGCCGACTCGACGACGAACAGCGCGGGGCCGCTGTCGTCGAGCTCGGCGGCGATGATGAACAGCTCGCCGTCGGCGGCGCGCGGGACCAGCGACTTGACGCCGTCGAGCACGAACTCGTCGCCGTCACGGCGAGCCGTGGTCCGGAGCGCGAACGGATCGAACAGCGGGCGCGGCTCGAGCAGCGCGAGCGCGGCGGCGGGAACGCGCTCGCCGACGAACTCGGGCAGATAGGTCGACTGCTGGTCGGCGTCGCCCCAAAGGCTGAGCGCGGTCGACACGCCCGCGGGGGCGAGGCAGGCGACGGCGATTCCCAGGTCGCCCTGCGCGAGCGCCTCGCTCATCAGCACCGACGTCACGGCCGAGCGCTGCTCGACGGCGCCGCCGAGCTCCTCGGGGACGCCGACCATCGACAGCCCGAGCTCGTTGGCGTGGGTGAGCAGCTCGTCGGAAGCCGCGCACGCGGCGTCGGCCTCCTCGGCGACGGGCCGCAGCTTGGCGAGCGAGAACTCGCGCACCGAGTCGCGCAGCATCTGCTGCTCGTCGGTCGGCTCGAGGTCGAACAGGTCGGTGCGGGGCCCCTTCGGCTGCCGCGCCGGGCGCGAGAGCTTCTGGGCGGCGGCGAACGTGCGCCCCGCCCGCGCGGCGGTGCGGGCGGTGCTGCGCGATGCGCCCTGGAGCAGCCGCTCGGTGGGCTCGCGCAGCCCCAGCCGGTCGAGCAGATCCGACGCCGCGAGCCAGTTCAGCGCCCGCAGCCCGGCGGCCATTCCGCGTTCGGCGATGTTCGGTTGCGAAGCCATCTGACCCCTAAACCTTAACGCTAAGCGGTGTTACATCGTTTGATGTCATCGTCGCATCATTACCCGCCGACGGCGGGCCGTACACAGTCTTACGCGGCGTTTACACGAGCGGCGTAATCCTTCGCTCCGTGCGGATACTGATCGCCGAGGACGAGCGCCGTTTGGCGGACGCGATCGCGCGCGGGCTGATGGCTGCGACGAAAGTGCGCCTCGTCGCCGCGGGCCTGCCCGCGAATCAGACGACCGGCGGCGCCTGGATCCGACTCCCTCCCGGCTGCCCGCCGGCCGTTTGATTGCGCTCAGCCGGTCGGCAAGGTGACGGCGGTCCGAGCCCGGTCACAAGTGCCGCGCAAGCCAGTCGGCGATCAGCCGCCCGGCCATCTGCTCAGGCCGTCGCGGGCTGCGCTCGCATTACGCGCGCGCCGGCGCGCGTGCGCCACGCTGCCCAGACCCGGCCGCACGCATAGGCGGCGGCACTGAGGGTGCCGACGAAGAAGCCGACCGGCCAGTTGGTCTGGAACGAGAGGGCGATCGCGGCCCATGCGACCGCCAGCGCGAACGCGACCGACAGTGCGAGCGCGACCGGCGGCCGT
>DASXXO010000117.1:0-1541 GCA_036503045.1 Caldimonas sp.
GTCCCGCGCGGGGCGCGCCGCGTCGTGCTCGACGAGCACGGCGATCGCGTGACCTCCGCGCAACTCGCCGCGCGCATCGCCGCCTGGCAAGGAGAAGGGCGCGACGCCGCGCTCATCGTCGGCGGCCCCGACGGCATCGACTCGGCGCTGAAGGCGCGCGCAGAGGAGACGCTGCGCCTCTCCGACCTGACGCTGCCGCACGCGCTCGTCCGCGTCGTCGTCGCCGAGGCGATCTACCGCGCGTGGTCGATCAACGCCGGCCATCCGTATCACCGCGCATGAGCACCGTGGCGAGCGCGCCGTTCGTCTACCTCGCTTCGCGGAGCTCGCGCCGGCGCCAGCTGCTCGAGCAGATCGGCGTGCGCCACGAGCTGCTCGTTGCCGGCGCCGACGAGGACGTCGAGTCGCTCGAGGCGACACGCACCGGCGAGGCGCCGGCGCGCTACGTCGAGCGCGTGACGCGCGCCAAGCTGGACGCCGCGCGCGACCGGCTCGCCGCGCGCGGGCTCGCGCCGGCGCCGATCCTGTGCGCCGACACCGCGGTCGCGCTCGGATCGCGCGTCCTCGGCAAGCCGCGCGACGACGAAGACGCCGCGCGCACGCTCGCTCTCCTCGCCGGCCGCACGCACCACGTCCTCACCGCGGTGGCGGTCGGCGCCAACGGCGAGATGCGCCTGCGCGTCAGCGTGTCGCGCGTCAGCTTTGCGCCGATCGCGCCCGGGCGCATCGCGCGCTACGTCGCGAGTGGCGAGCCGTTCGGCAAGGCCGGCGCGTACGCGATCCAGAGCGCTGCCGCGACCTGGATCGAGCGGATCGAGGGCAGCTACACCGGTATCATGGGACTGCCGCTGCATGAGACGGCCGCGCTGCTCGAGTGGGCGGGCGTCGATGTCCGGCCCTAGCGCGCGCGTGCTTGAGTCGGCGCGCGGGAGCCGATGCAAGACATCCTGATCAACTGGTCGCCGCAGGAAACCCGCGTCGCGGTCATCGAGAACGGCGCGGTGCAGGAACTGCACCTCGAGCGCGAGCTCGAGCGCGGGCGGGTCGGCAACATCTACATCGGCAAGGTCGCGCGCGTCTTGCCGGGGATGCAGTCTGCGTTCGTCGAGATCGGCCTCGAGCGCGCCGCCTTCCTCCACATCGCCGACGTGTACGTCAACGGCGGAACGTCGCGCGGCGACCATTCGCCGGGCGCGGCGCCACCGCCGCCGATCGAGCGCATCGTCTTCGAGGGCCAGACGCTGACGGTGCAGGTGATCAAGGACCCGATCGGGACCAAGGGCGCGCGCTTGTCGACGCAGATCTCGATCGCCGGGCGCCTCCTCGTCTTCCTGCCGCAGGACGACCACATCGGCATCTCGCAGAAGATCGGCTCGCCCGAGCTCCGCGAGCAGCTGCGCGCGCGCATGGCGGCGCTCGTCCAGGCCGAGGTCGCAGCGCGCTCCGCCGAAGGCGGCGAGGCGATCGGGGGCGGCTTCATCCTGCGCACCAACGCCGCAGAGGCGACCGACGCCGAGCTCGCCGACGACATCGCCTACCTG
>DASXXO010000118.1:0-5765 GCA_036503045.1 Caldimonas sp.
GGCGACGCCGGCCGGCAACTTCGCCGGCGAGCTGTTCGAAGAGAGCCAGCCGCTGCCGATCTCTGGCACCAAGGCGCCGACCGTGAGCGCGGCGCTCGCCAACCCGCGCCACCGCGCCCTCCTCCTGCTCGACCTCTACGCGACCGTGCTCGTGCTCGCGGCGATCGGAATGACGCTCGTCTTCGTCCGCAACTTCGACGCCGGCGCACCGTGGCAGCAGAACCGCTTCTCGCTGGTCGGCACGTCGGCAATCCTCGCCTTCGTCGCCGCGTTCTGCTTCCAGGCGTCGGCGCGCCTGTGGGGCCGATTCA
This sequence comes from Caldimonas sp., assembly GCA_036503045.1. GTDB lineage: Bacteria > Pseudomonadota > Gammaproteobacteria > Burkholderiales > Burkholderiaceae_C > Schlegelella_A. The sequence goes on from DASXXO010000118.1 coordinate 312, forward strand.
ACTTCGAATCGATCCTGACCTGGGTCGAGATGGTCGGCAGCTGGCAGACCTCGCGCATCGGCACGGGCAACAACTTCACCAGCCGGATGAACACCGAGAACACCATCGTGCGCACCGAGGCGATGACGCTGCGCGTCTGGCGCGCGCGCATCGAGTCGGTGGTGTTCGGCAAGGACGAGGCGCGCCAGGTGATGGCGCTGTTCTCGACCGAGCAGGAGGCGAAGGCGCTCGCCGCCCAGCTGATGCAGTTCGCGCGCAGCCAGAGCGTGCTCGTCGCGCCGTTCAGCGGCGAGGACGAGCAGCGCATCGGGGCGCTCAACGCGGGCGAGCGAGCCATGGTGAGCGGCGCACCGCACGACGCTTCGGCGGCGCAGCTGCACCGCGACCTGCAGACCGCGGCGGCGCACGCCGCCGTCGGCTTCGGCGCGCCGGGCGCCGGTGCGCTGCTGCCGGGCGCGCCGCGCAAGCGCTTCTGCACCGCGTGCGGCAGCGAAGCGCCGCCGGGCGCGAAGTTCTGCCCCAACTGCGCGGCAGCGCTGCCGCACGCCGCCTGAGGCGCTATCGACGCGATGGCCAACCTCATCCTCGTCAGCGGCGGCGGCGTCTTGCTCGCCGCGGCGCTGCTCGACCGCGCGCGCGCGCGCGGCCACGCGGTCGGCGCCGACGGCCCGCGCCTGCGCCGCAAGCTCGCGCGGGCCCGCAAAGCCGAGCCGATCGCAGCCTGGCGCACGCGCGTCGCGCAAGGCGGCGCGTCCACACGATCCGAACGAGCCGGCACGCCATGAGAACGCAGGTCGCGGTCATCGGCGCCGGTCCGGCGGGCCTTCTGCTCGCCGCGCTGCTCGCCAAGGCTGGGATCGAGACGGTCGTCCTCGAGCGACGCTCGGCCGACTACGTGCTCGGCCGCATCCGCGCCGGCGTCCTCGAGCAAGTGACCGTCGATCTGCTCGACGCCGCCGGGGCCGGCGCACGGATGCATGCCGAAGGCCTGCCGCATGCGGGCATCGAGCTCTGCTTCGGCGGCAAGCGCCACCGGATCGATTTCCATGCCCTCACCGGCGGCAAGCAGGTCATGGTCTACGGCCAGACCGAGGTCACGCACGACCTGATGGACCTGCGCGCGACGCAAGGCCTCGCGACCGTCTACGAAGCCGAAGGCGTGCGCCTGCACGACCTCGACGGCACGAAGCCGGTCGTCCGCTACACGCACGGTGGCGGCGTGCACGAGCTCGCGTGCGACTTCGTCGCCGGCTGCGACGGCTACCACGGCGTCAGCCGGCAGAGCGTTTCGGCCGCCGCGCTGTCGACCTACGAGCGCGTCTATCCGTTCGGCTGGCTCGGCGTTCTGTCGGAGACGCCGCCGGTCTCGCACGAGCTGATCTACTCGAACCACGAGCGCGGCTTCGCGCTGTGCAGCATGCGTTCGGCGACGCGCAGCCGCTACTACGTGCAATGCCCGATCGACGACAAGATCGAGCGCTGGAGCGACGAGGCGTTCTGGGCCGAGCTGCGCCTGCGCCTCGACGACGAGGCGGCGCAGCGCCTCGTCACCGGTCCGTCGATCGAGAAGAGCATCGCGCCGTTGCGCAGCTTCGTCGCCGAGCCGATGCGCTTCGGCCGACTCTTTCTCGCCGGCGACGCGGCGCACATCGTGCCACCGACCGGCGCCAAGGGATTGAACCTCGCGGCCGGCGACGTCGGCCTGCTCGCGCAGGCGCTCGTCGAGCACTACCGCGAGAGGAGCATGGCCGGCATCGACGGCTACTCGGCGCGGTGCCTGCGCCGCGTCTGGCGCGCCGAGCGCTTCTCGTGGTGGTTCACGTCGCTCATGCACAAGTTTCCGGAGACCGGCGCGTTCGGCCAGAAGATGCAGGCGGCCGAGCTCGACTACCTCGTCCATTCCGAGGCGGCGTCGACGGCGCTCGCCGAGAATTACGTCGGCTTGCCGCTGTGATCGGGGCGCCGCGTTCGTCCACCTTGATGCCCGGAGGCAGCATGTCGATCGATTCAAGACGTTCGTTTGTGCTCGCCGGCGCGGTTGCGGTGCTTGCCGTTGCCCTCCCCGCTGCGGCGCAGGCGCAGGCAACCGCGGCGCCGCGCAACCGCGCGCTGTTCCAGGTCACCGACAACGATCCGGCGCGCTGGAACATGATCCTCAACAACATGACCAACCTGCGCGAGGGCGTCGGCGCAGAAGGCGCCGAGATCGAGCTGGTCGCCTACGGGCCCGGCATCCTGATGCTGAAGTCTGACTCGAGCGTGAAGCAGCGCATGGCCGAGGCGCTGAAGAACGGCGTCAAGGTCAACGCTTGCCAACAGACGATGCGCGGCATGGACTTCACGCCGGCCGACATGCTTCCCGACATCGGCTACGTGCCTTCGGGCGTGGTCGAGGTGATGCGCAAGCAGCAGCAGGGCTGGGCCTACATCCGCTCCTGAGCTAGCGGTCGAGACCGAGCGCGCAAAGGCGCGGCCGGCGCGCTGCTCGGCCCGCGCTGGCTCCGTGGGGCGTGGCCGCTCGCGCGGTTCAGGCGCGCGCCACCGCGAGCCAGCGGTCGAGGCGGTCGCGGTCCGCGAGCAACTCGGCGCTCGACGCCGCGTGGACGATGCTGCCGCGGTCAAGGACGACCGCGTCGTGCGTGATCGGCAGGATCTGGCGCGGGTTCTGCTCGACGATGATCGCCGAGAGCCCCTCGCCCGTGACGAGCCGTTCGATCGAGCGCAGCAGCTCCTGGACGATGATCGGCGCGAGCCCTTCGAGCGGCTCGTCGAGCAGCAGCAGCTTGGGGTTGAGGACGAGCGCGCGGCCGACCGCGAGCATCTGCTGCTCGCCGCCCGAGAGCTGGTTGCCCAGGTTGGCCTTGCGCTCGGCGAGGCGCGGAAACATCGCGTAGACGCGCTCGACCGTCCACGGCCCGGTGCGCGCGACGGCGCTGAGGTTTTCCTCCACCGTCAGCGACTTGAAGATGTTGCGCTCCTGCGGCACCCAGCCGATGCCGGCGGCGGCGCGCTCGTGCGGCCTGAGCGCCGTGACGTCGCGCCCGCCGAGCGCGATGCGGCCGCCGTGGCGGCGCGTCACGCCGACGAGCGTGTTGAGGAGCGTCGTCTTGCCGGTGCCGTTCCGGCCGAGCAGCGCGAGCGAGCGGCCGGCCTCGAGCGCGAAGTCGACGCCCTGGACGACAACCGCCTCGCCGTAGCCGGCCGACAGGCCTTCGACGCGCAGCAGCTCAGCCATGCGCATCCTCGCCAAGATAGACCGCCTTGACGCGCGGATCCCGCGCCACCGAGGCGACGTCGCCTTCGGCGAAGACAGCGCCGCCGACGAGCACGGTGACGGTCCGCGCGAAGTTGAAGACGAGGTCCATGTCGTGCTCGATGAGGAGGATCGACACGTCGTCGGGCAAGGCGCTGATCGTCTCGAAGATCTCCTGCCGCTCGCCTTCGGGGACGCCGGCGACCGGTTCGTCGAGCAGCAGCACGCGCGGCGCGCAGGCGAGCGCCATCGCGATCTCGAGGAGCCGCCGCTTGCCGTAGGCGAGCGCGTGCACCGGCTGGTCGATCACGTCGACGAGGCCGAACCGCTCGAGCAGCGTCTCGCACTCGGCGGCGATCTCGGCGTCGCGGCCGAGCTGGCGCCATGGCTTGGCGCTCGTCCCCTGGTGCACCGAGACCGCGAGCGCGAGCGACGAGAGCGGGGTCAGCGTCTGGAACAGCTGCGTGATCTGGAACGTGCGGACGACGCCGCGCCGCACGCGCAGGTGCGGCGCGAGGTTGGTGATGTCCTGGCCGTCGAGGCGGATCGTTCCCGAGGTCGGCTCGAGGACGCCGGTGAGCAGGTTGATCAGCGTCGTCTTGCCGGCCCCGTTCGGGCCGATCAGCGCGTGGCGCGCGCCGCGCTCGACGGCGAGCGAGACGTCGTTGGTCGCCGCCAGGCCGCCGAAACGTTTGACCAGCGATCGCGTCTCGAGAACGGTGCTCATCGCTTGCGCCCGCCGAACCATGTCCACGGGCGAACGAAGCGCTCGCGGCCGACGAGCACGAGGACGACGAGAAAGAGCCCGAGCCAGAAGTTCCAGTACTGCGGCGTCCACGCCGCGATCAGGTCGTGCAGCAGCTTGAAGACGATCGCGCCGAAGATGCCGCCGTAGAGATAGCCGGTGCCGCCGACGACCAGCACGAGCAGTACCTCGGCGCTGCGGTGGAAGTCGAACACGTCGAGCGAGGCGAAGCCGGTGGTCTGCGCGAGCAGCGCGCCGGCGGCGCCGGCGATCGCGCCCGCGATCGTGTAGATCGCGACCAGCCGCCGCGCGACCGAGATGCCGATGCTCGACGCGCGCAGGCGGTTGTCGCGCAGCGCCTGGAGCGAAAAGCCGAACGGCGAATGGACGAGCCGGCGCGCCACGATGAGGACGATCGAGAGCACGATCAGCGTGTACCCATAGGCCGCTCGCCCGGAGAGATCGAACGCGAATCCCGCAAGCGTCGTCCCGGGGATCGTCAGCGGACCCATGACGACGCCCTGCAGCCCGTCGGCGCCGCCGGTCAGCCAGTCGAGCTTGTTGGCGAGCTCGTAGAGGATCGAGGCGACGCCGAGCGTCACCATCAGCCGCGTCAGGTCGCTGCCGCGCAGGATCAGCACGCTCGTCGCCAGGCCGAGCAACGCGCTCGCGCCGACCGCGACCGCGAGGCCGACGAGCGGGTCAGGCATCACGTTCTTGGCGAACAGCGCCGCGACGTAGGCGCCGAAGCCGAAGAACGCGGCGTGGCCGAGAGAGACGATGCCGGCGTAGCCGAGGATGAGGTCAAGCGACACCGCGAACAGGGCGACGATCGCGATCTCGTTGAGCAGCAGCGCCTGCCCCGGCAGCAGCAGCCACGAGAGCGGCAGCGCGACGAAGAGCGCGAGCTCCCACCAGCGCCAGCGCGCGTAGGCCTGCAGCGACCGCGCGGCCGGCGAGAGCGTCGCCGCCGCAGGCGCCACGGACGTGCGTGCCGCGCCGGCCGAAGTCGCGGGCGTTGCGTCCATCAGCGTGTCGCGACGCGGGCGAACAGCCCCTGCGGGCGCCAGACGAGGATCGCGATCATCAGCGCGTAGACGATGAACGCGCCAAGCTTGGGGACGTAGTACTTGCCGGCGACGTCGGCGATGCCGAGCAGGAGCGCCGCCAGCAACGGCCCGGTGATCGTCGTCGTGCCACCGACCGAGACGACGATCAGGAAATAGATCATGAACTTGAGCGGGAACGTCGGGTCGAGCCCGAGCACTTCGGCGCCGAGCGCGCCGCCGAGCCCGGCGAGCCCCGAGCCGACCGCGAAGGTCGCCAGGAAGATGCGGTTGACGTCGAGGCCGAGCCCGCCCGCCGTGCGCGGATCGTCGACCGACGCGCGCAGGCGGCTGCCGAAGCGCGTGCGCGAGAGGATCCACTGGAGCGCGATCGTGAGGAGCGCGCACGT
>DASXXO010000119.1:0-8114 GCA_036503045.1 Caldimonas sp.
ACAGGTCGGCCGCCGACGCGTAGCTCGCGATGTGGCCGCCGAGCTCGGCCGAGCCGCCGCTCTCGGCAGGCAGCAGGCCGCGGTGCTGCAGATAGCGGATGAAGCGCGCCTGATAGATCGCGTTGATCGGGCCGATCCCCATCGAGCCGGTCGGAAACTGCCAGAAGTCGGGCATCAGCTGCGGGTGCGGATACGACGTGAGGCCGCGCGCGCCGCGCGCCGGCGCGGTCAGCTCCTGGCGATAGTGTGCGAGGTCGCCCGCACTGAGGCGACCTTCGAGGAACGCGCGCGCGTAGACACCGGGCGCAGAGTGCGGTTGAAAGAAGACCAGATCGCCGAGCGTTGCCCCGTCGACGCGCGCTCGAAAGAAGTGGTTGAAGCCGACCTCGAACAGGTCGGCCGCCGACGCGTAGCTCGCGATGTGGCCGCCGAGCTCGGCCGAGCCACCGCTTTCGGCGCGGTTGGCGCGCATCACCATCGCGAGCGCGTTCCAGCGCATCAGCGCGGCGAGGCGCTGCTCGAGCGCGAGGTCGCCCGGGAAGGGCGGCTGCCCCTCGAGGGCGATCGTGTTGACGTACGGTGTCATCAACGACGGCTGCCAGTGCACACCACGCCGGCGCGCGTGCGCGAGCAGCGCGTCGAGCAGGAAGCGCGCACGCGCCGGGCCGTGCGCCGCCGTCAGCGCATCGAGAGCCTCGCACCACTCGGCGGTTTCGGCCGGATCCGCGTCCTCGCCCGCGCGGGCGAGAATCGCGCCGATGTGGCGGGCAAGCGAGAGGTCGGTCATGCCTCGATTCTGCGGGGTGCCACGGGCTTCGCCTCAGCGCCGTCGAACCGGTGCCGCAAGCTCAGGGCCAGTCCACCGAAACCGAGAAGATCATGCCCGAGTTCCCGAGCAGATGGATCTGGCCGGCGAACGTGGGAGTGAATTGCCAGCCGAGCCCGACCGTGAGGCCCGGCGAGAAGCCTTCGTAATTGAGCGGGACCTTGTTCTTGTACTGGCCCACGTAGCCGTAGATCAGCCCGGCCGACCACTCCGCGTAGAGCGGATCCCAGCGGCTCCAACGATAGAAGCGCTGGCCGCCGAAGAGGTAAGCGCTCGGCTGCCCGAACGAGTTGCTGAAGACGGCACCACCCCCGACGATGCCGTCGGGCCGCTCGCGTTCCACGCCGAGCAGCACGACCCGCCTGTGGTTCGGCGAGGACGAGAAATGCACCGCGAGGGGGGAAAAGACGGCGCGCCAGCTGGCCACCTCGGGCGGTCCCGCGGCGACTCCCGGGACCAGCGGCGCTTCTGCCGGCTCGGCCGTCGTCTGCGCCAGCGCGGGAACGACGCAACAGATCAATCCCGCGGCCGATGCGCGGGCGAGCAATCTCATGTCGGGCATTCTCCCCGTGCGCTGGCGTGACTCATTGTGTCGACGCAAGCGCGCTCGCGCGGCGGGCGCTGCGCTTTGCCTGCTCGTCGGCCTGACGCAATTGGCAGGCTGCGCGTGGCTCGACGCCAAGGAGCGCACGTTCATGTACCGGCCGACGCCCGGCCGCTCCGACAATTTCGCCGGGCTGCGCCCAGGAGACGAGACCTACCTGATCTCGGTGCCCGGCGAGCAGCCGGGGACGATCGACAAACTTGCGATCTGGTGGCTGCCGTCGTCGGAACCGGCGGCGCCGACATTGCTGTACCTGCACGGGACTTTCCGCAACCTGTACCGCAACTACCCGAAGATCGAAGCGCTGCGTGCCGCCGGCTTCGGCGTGCTGGCGGTCGATTACCGCGGCTGGGGCGAGAGCACGCCGATCATTCCGTCGGAGAAGACGATCGTCGCGGACGCCGACGTGGCGTGGGCCGAGCTCGTGCGCCACCAGCCGGAGCCGAAGGAGCGCGTGATCTACGGTCATTCGCTCGGCGGTGCGGTCGCGATCGATCTCGCGAGCCGCAAGCACGGCGGCAGCGACTACGGCGCGCTCATCGTCGAATCGACCTTCACCAACCTCGCCGATCTCGCGGCTTCCGCCGCCGGGCCTGCGGGGCCGATCGCCGTCTGGCTCTCCGGCGAAAGCTTCGACTCGTTCGCCAAGATCGGCAGGATCGACGCGCCGATCCTGATGCTGCATGGCGACCACGACAACACCGTGCCGGTGGCACTCGGCCGCAAGCTCCGCGATGCGGCGCCCGCCGGCGTGCACTGGGTGGAGATCCCGGGCGGCAGCCACAGCACGCTGCACGAGGACGCTCCCGAGATCTATCGCCAGGCCCTCACTGCGCTGATCGCGACGCTCCCGCGCGGGCCTTGAGGGTTGCGCCACGGCGCGTGCGCGCGCGTCGACAGCCCGTCGCTTCACGACCGGAAGCGGGTCAGCAGTTCGCCCGCGAGGGGCGTGCCGGCGACAAGGCCACGAGCGTCGGCGACCTGCCGGCCGTTCACCCAGACACCGTGCACCCCCAGCGCGTCGGTCGTGAGGCGCGCTGCGCCTGCGGGCAGGTCCTGGACGCGCCGCTTCGGGCCGCGGCCTACCGTTGCCGGATCGAACAGCAGCAGGTCGGCGGCGTCGCCGGCACGGATCCGGCCGCGCCGTTCGAAGCCGAGCACGTCGGCCGGATGCGACGTCAGCCGGCGCACGGCCTCGGCGAGCGGCATCGCGCCGATGTCGCGCGACCAGTGGCCGAGCAGGTGCAGTCCGAAGCCGGCGTCGTTGAAGAATGTGAGGTGCGCGCCGGCGTCGCTCAGGCTGACGATGCTGTGCGGATGGTTGAGCATCCGGCCGACCGCGTCCTCGTCGCTGTTCAGGAGCTGCGCGGTGAAGACCGTCGCGAGGTTCTCGTCGAGCGCGAGATCGAGCATCGTGTCGAGCGGGTCGCGACCGGCGGCGGCCTCGGCGATCGAGCACTGCTCGAGCAGCGCGTTCTCGGCGCGCGCGGTCTCGACGACGTGGACCTTGTCCCACTCGCCGTTGAACAAGCGAAACGTCGTCGGCGCCGCCAGCTCGGCGCGCACCCGGGCGCGAAACGCCTGGTCGGCGAGCACCGCGCGCAGCGCATCGCCGGCCAGGCCGAGCGCAGGCCGCCAGCTTGCGAGGCCTTCGACCGGATACGGCGAGGCGAGCGTGAAGTCCATCGTCAGCGGGCAGCACGAGACCTGGCCGAGCAGGCGATGGCCGCGCGCGTTGGCGGCGGCGATCGCGTCGAGGTCGTCGAACACCGCGCGCGGCGCGACGCTGTTGTGCAACAGCGCCGCGACCATCACCGGCCGGCCGCTCTGCGCGGCGAGCGACTCGAGGAAGGGCATCGTCGTGTGCGCGCCCTTGGTCAGCATGTAGACGCCGCGTCCGCCTTCGCCCATCGCCGCGACGAGCGCCGCCATCTCCGCCTCGCTCGCCAGGCGCGACGGCATCGGCAGGGCGCCTTCGCCGTTGTGCGCCGGGCTGGTGCTGCTCGCAAAGCCGACCGCACCGTGCGCCATCGCGTCGCGCACGACCTCCTGCATGCGCGCGATCTCGACATCGGTCGCGGCGCGCCGTGCCGCATCGGCGCCCATCACCCAGGTGCGCACCGACGAGTGGCCGACGTAGGCCGCGACGTTGATCGCCGAGCCGCGCGCGCGCAGCCGGGCGAGGTACTCGGGAAAGGTCTCGAAGTCCCAGGCGATTCCGGCGCGCAGTGCCTCGAGCGACATGCCCTCGACCTGCGTCAGGTTCTTCATCGTGATCTCGCGGTCGGCCGGGCGGCACGGCGCGATCGTGAAGCCGCAGTTGCCGATCACCGCGGTCGTGACGCCGAGCGCGGGCGACGGTGCGAGCGTCGGGTCCCACGTGATCTGGGCGTCGAAGTGGGTGTGGCTGTCGACGATGCCCGGCATCAGCGCGAGGCCCTCGGCATCGACCGTGCGCGCCGCCTCGCGTGTCGCGAGCTTCGGCGCGACGGCGACGATCCGGCCGCCGGCGACGGCGACGTCGCCACGGAACGGCTCCGCGCCCGTGCCGTCGATGACGAGGGCGCCGCGGAAGACGAGGTCGGTCACGCGGTCTTCAGTACCGGCAGCGCGAACAGCGCCTCCATCTCGCGGCGCAGGCGGTATGCGGATGTCGTCGTGTCCATCGCGACGTCGCTCCAGACGAGGCTCTGGCCCTTGGCCACCGGCCGCGTCACCTTGACCTCGTGGGCAAGGCCGAGCGGCAAGCCGCCGATCCGCGTCGACGTCGCCGCCGGCAGCAGCTTGCCCCAGACCGTGTAGCCGCCTTCGCCGTCGAGCACGTCGCCGGGCTTCAGGTCGCGCTTCGCGGTGGCGACGACGTCGGCGTTCCAGCAGGTCGCCACGCCGGTCGCCTCACCGCGCAGCGCGACGCTCGCGACCGAGACGCCGACCTCGAGGCCGATCAGGTGCCAGCGCTTGTAGAGCGTGAAGTAGCGGCCACTCGGATCGGTGTGCGCGTTGTATTCCTCGAAGCAGTTGCGGATGTATTCGGTCTCGCCTTCGACGGTGACCCAGACGCCCATGCGGATGTTGTACGGGATCTTGCGGCCGTTCGGCTCCAGCGACGAGATCACCTCGACCATGCCCTTCCTCTCGAGGACGCCGCCTTCGCTGACCGGCCGCGTCACGAACGGGATGTCCTCGACGCTCGCGGGCGGGTACTGCAGGCCGTTGCTCGGCACGGTGAGGCCGGTCGCGTTCGCGACCGCGGTAGATTCGATCGACGGCTTCGAGCCGTCGAGGAAACTGTTGAACATCTTCGGGTTGAGGCCGCCGCGCTCGGCCTGTTCGGGCGTGAGGCCGTAGTTCCCCCAGACCGTCTCGGGAGTCGACTCGCAGAAGTGCGGCAGCCATTTGTGGCCGCGGCCCGCTGCGGTGACCGGAAAGCCGCAGGTGCGCGCCCAGTCGACCAGGTCGCAGATCAGCGCGGGCTGGTCGCCGAACGCGAGCGAATAGACGACGCCGGCATCGGCCGCGCGCTTCGCGAGCAGCGGGCCGCAGAACGCATCCGCCTCTACCGTCACGTTGACGACGTGCTTGCCGCTCGCGAACGCCGCCAGGCAGTGCTCGACCGCCGCCACCGGTGACCCGGTGCACTCGACGACGATGTCGATCGCCGGATGCGCGACGAGCGCACGCCAATCGTCGCCGACGTGCGTCGCGCCGGTCGCGATCGCGTCGGCGATACTCGGCGCGCGCGTCCGGGCGTCGCTCCAGCCGACGCGCGCGAGATTCGCACGCGCCGCGTCGGGTCCGAGGTCCGCGATGGCGGCGAGGTGAACTCCCGGCGTGCGCGGGATCTGCGCCAGGTACATCGAGCCGAACTTGCCGGCGCCGATCAGGCCGACGCGGATCGGTTTGCGCTCGGCTGCGCGCCGCTGCAGTTGTGCGTGCAGGCTCATGCCGCGAGCCTCGGTTCTTCGCTCGATGTCGCGAGCGCGCTTGCCGGCATGCCGTCCTTCCACGGCAGCTCGACCGGATAGCTCTTCAGCAGGCAGTCGTCCGGCAGGCAGGCGATCGGCGTGAAGTCGCGGTGTGCGATGTACTCCGGTCGCTTGAAGCGGCGGATGTGGTTGCTGACCGCGCACAGGCTCAGGTAGACGCTGACGCGGTCCCACGGCGAGAGGTTCGACCCCGACCCGTGCACGAGGCAGCCGTGGAAGAGGATCATCGAGCCCGCGGGGCCGTGCGGCGAGACGATGCCTCCGTTCTTGCCGCCCGCGCGCTCGACGAGCTGCGCGATCAGGTCGTGGTCGATCGTCCAGAGCGGGTAGCTCGTCGTCGTCAGGTCGTGCTTGGCCTCGATCACGCCGCGCTGGTGGCTGCCCGGGATGAACATCAGCGGCCCGTTGTACTGGTTGACGTCGTCGAGGAAGATCGCCACGTTCATCGCGCGCGCGGCCGGCATCAGGTCGTCGTTCTTCCAGGTGCCGTAGTCCTGGTGCCATTGCCAGACGTCGCCGTCGAACGCCTGCTTGCCGTTGATCTTGAACTGGTGCATGTAGAGCACTTCGCCGAGCAGGTCCTGCGCCGGCTCGACCATGCGCGGGTGGCGCGCGAGGCGCGCGAACGGTTCGCTGTAGAGGTGCGCGGCGAAGTTCGTTCGCACCGCGTCCTTGCCTTTCTCGCGCACGTTGTACGCCTCGCGCCGGCCGTAGAGCTCGGGGACCGCGGCGGTCAGTGTCGCGATCTCCGCGCGGCTGAACAGGCCGGGGAAGAACAGGTAGCCGTTGCGCTCGAACTGGGCGATCTGGTCGGGGCTGAGCTTCATGGGAACTCCGTGAGACAGGCGCGACGGAAAGAATACGACGATTGGCGGCCGGCCGCCTTCAGCCAGTACGCCCGACCCCGAACAGCCAGGCGGTAGCCGAGAACGTGACGAACGCGAGCGCCGTCGAGGCGAGGATGATTCGCGCGATCCGGCCGTTGTCGGCGCCGTAGCGCTCGGCGAGCACCGACACGTTGCTCGCGCTCGGCAGCGCCGCGGTGAGCGTGAGCACGATCAGCGTGAACGGCGAGAGCGGCGCGCCGAGCGCGCGCACCGCGCTGCCGAGCGCGAAGACGAGCGCCGGGTGGACGAAGAGCTTGATCAGCGCGACCGGTACGAAGCGGCGGGGCGGCGTCCGCGTATGGGCGTGCTGTCCCGCGCGCCAGAGCACGGCGCCGATCGTGAACAGCGCGACCGGTGTCGCCGAATCTCCGAGCATGCGGACGATCTGCCCGATCGAACCGGGCAGCTCGCGCCGGGTCGCCGCGAACAACGCGCCAATCGCGATCGCCCACGGCAGCGGGTTGGTCAGCGCGCCGCGCAGCGAGAGCACCGCCGCCTGCGCAAGCGTGCGGTCCTCGGCGCCGGCGCGGTGCGTATGCGCTTGCGCGAGCGCGAGGCAGATCGTGCTCGTGACGACGAGGTCGACGACGATCGCGCCGATCACCGGCCCCGCCGCTGCCTCGCCGAGGAGCGCGACCAGGAGCGGAACGCCCATGAATCCGGCGTTGGGGAATGCGGCGACGAGCGCGCCGAGCGCGGCGTCGCGCAGGTCGACGCCGTCGTGCCCGGGACGGCCGAGCGTGACCGCGATCGTCAAGGCGATGATCGCGAGCGCCGCGAGCAGATAGACGCCGAGCTGCACGGGGTCCGCGAGGCGGCCGATCGGCAGGCTCGCCCCGAAGCGGAACAGCAGGCACGGCAGGGCGAAGAACAGCACGTACGCGTTCAGACCCGGGATCGCGCTTGCCGGCAGCCAGTGCAGCCGCGCGGCGACCCAGCCGAGCAGGACCAGACCGAAGAACGGCATCGTCACCGCCAGGATGGCCTGCATGGCGGCAGTATTGCAAGACCCGGTCAGGACGGTGCCATCCGCCCACCGCGGCAGGCCTCGAGGTCGCGTAAGCTAGTCGTCTTTGCGCACTTCCGCCCGCTTCATGTCCGCGTCCTCTCCCGGTCCCGCTCGTCGCTTCTTCCGCGGCGTCTGGCGCGTCGTCGACGTCAGCCGTCGCGTCGTCCTGAACCTGCTCTTTCTCGCCATCGTGCTCGTCGCCGTCGTTGCGCTCATCAAGAGCGGTCCGCCACCGATCGCCGAGAAGACCGCGCTCGTTCTGCGCGTCGACGGCACGATCGGCGAGCAGAAGACCGGCACGCTGCGCTCAACCGCGCTCGACCAGGTGCGCGGCGAAGCATTGCAGAAGATCCAGCTGCGCGACGTCCTCGCCGTGCTCGAGACCGCGGCCGCTGATCCAAAGATCACGAGCCTGGTGATCGTTCTCGACGAGCTGCGGCCGACCGGCTTTTCGACGCTGCGCGAGGTTGCCGCGGCCGTCGACCGCTTCAAGGCGAGCGGCAAGAAGGTCGTCGCCTGGGGCTCGGGATACGACCAGCGGCAGTACTACGTCGCCACGCACGCGAACGAGGTCTACCTGCACCCGCTCGGCATGGTCTACATCGCGGGCTTCGGGAGCCTGCGCAACTACTACAAGGACGCGCTCGACAAGCTCGGCGTCACCGTCAACGTGATGCGCGTCGGCACCTTCAAGAGCGCGGTCGAGCCATTCATCGCCAACGAGCCGTCCGCGCCCGCGCTCGCGGCCGACAGGGTGCTCTTCGGCGGTCTCTGGCAAACCTACGTCGAAGCGGTCGAGAAG
>DASXXO010000120.1:0-3407 GCA_036503045.1 Caldimonas sp.
GCCTGGAAGCCCCAGTTGAGCAGCTTCTGGCCCTCGTTGGCGCGCGCCTCCATCGACGTCGTGTTGAGGACGACGGTCATGATCCGGCGCTTGCCCGCGCCGCCGGCGGGCCCGAGGTTGGGGAACTCGCGCTGCGCCGTCGCGAGCAGGCAGTAGCCCGCCGCATCGGTGAAGCCGGTCTTCATGCCGTCGACCGTCGGGTCGCGGCGCAGCAAGAGGTTCCGGTTCGGCTGGGCGATGTTGTTGTACTTGTATTCCTTGATCGAGTAGTACGGGAAGTACTCGGGGAAGTCGCTGATGATGTGCGCGGCGATCGTCGCCATGTCGCGCGCCGTACTGTAGTGGCCGGGCTCGGTGAGGCCGGTGACGTTCTTGAAGCTCGTGTTCTTCAGACCCCAGGCCTGCGCCTGGCGGTTCATCATCGTCACGAAGACGTCGACGCTGCCCGCCACTCCCTCGGCGAGCGCGACCGACGCATCGTTGCCGCTCTGCACGATCACGCCCTTCAGCAGCTCGTCGACCTTGGGCGTCATCGTCGTGTCGATGAACATCAGCGAGCCGCCGCCCTTGCGCTCGGCCCAGGCGAGCTTGGAGACCGGCAGCGTCTGCTCGAGCGTCAGCTTCTTGTCGCGCAGCGCCTGGAAGACGATGTAGGCGGTCATCAGCTTGGTGAGCGATGCCGGATCCGCAGAAGCGTCGGCGTTGCGCTCGGCGAGCGTCTGGTGTGTTGTCAGGTCGAGGACGAGGTAGCTCTTGGCGGCGACCTCCGGCGGCGGCAGTGCCTGCGCGGCGGCGGCACCTGCGAATGCGAACACGAAGGCAGCGACGAAAGGGCGCGAGGACGAGAGCGAAAGCAGCATGAGAGATGGGATCGGGTTGAGAAGGAAGCGGGTGCGAAGCGGCGGTCAGACCGCCGCGAGGTCGCGCAGTTCACGGACGAGGACTTTTTTCAGCAAGGCGATCTGGCCGTGGAAGAAGTGGCCGACGCCGGGGAAGACGATCACCGGCAGGCCGAGGGGCCGCGCCCACGCGAGGGTCGCGGCGAGCGGGACGGTGTCGTCGCTTTCGCCGTGGACGACGACCGTGTCGGGTGGCACGTCGCGCACCGCCTGCTTCTCGGTCGAGGGAGCGACGAGGACGATCCGGCGCGGCTTGGCTTCGGCTACGAGCCGCGCCGCGGCCTCGACCGCGACGTAGGCGCCGAACGAGAAGCCGCCGAGCAGGAGCGGCTTGCCGGCGAACTCCTCGCGGCCGCGCCAGGACTCGACGACCGCGAGGGCGTCGTCGACCTCGCCGCGCCCTTCGTCCCAGGCGCCTTCCGAAGCGCCGACGCCGCGGAAGTTGAAGCGCACGCTCGCCCAGCCGATCTCGATGCAGGCGCGCGCGATCGTCTGCGCGACCTTGTTGTCGAGCGTTCCGCCGCCCTGCGGATGCGGATGGCAGACGACGGCCAGGCCGAGCGGCTCGCCGGCCGGGAGGTCGAGCGCGCATTCGATGCGCCCGGCGGGCCCGGCGATCTGCTCGCGAATCGTTCGCGGTGTCATCGGTCTGGAACGGGGCGCTAGTGGCCGACGTCGGGCGGCAGCAGCAGGCGCGTCACGACCTCGCCCTTCTTCAGGTGCGAGTCGACGATCTCGTCGATGTCGTTCTCGTCGACGTAGGTGTACCAGACGCCCTCCGGATAGACGACCGCGACCGGGCCGCCCGAGCAGCGGTCGAGGCAGCCCGACTTGTTGACGCGCACCTTGCCCGGCCCGAGCAGGTTTTCCTTCTTCATGCGCGACTTGCAGTGGTCGAAGCCTTCGCGCGCGCCGTTGTGCGCGCACGACCTTTCGCCGTTCTCGCGATCGTTCAGGCAGAAGAAGATGTGTCGTTGATAGTAGGGGACCGGCATGCGGTGGCGAGCTCACGGCTCGGCAAAGCCCGAAGCCTACACGCCCGCGCGAACCCCTCGCCGCTCAGAGGCTCTCTGCGGGATCGAAATCGAGCTCGACCTTGGCGCCGTTCGGGTCGTAGGTGAAGAGCTGCCAGACACCGGAGCCGGTCTGGCGGCGCAGGTCGTACTTGACTCCGGCGGCTTCGAAGCGCGCCTTCACTGCCTTGACGTCCCTGGCAGTGAACGCCATGTGGTCGATCACGCCGGCGCGCTGCGCCGGTGGCTTGCGGTCGAAGTAGAGATGGACGAGCGCCTGCGGAGCCTCGCCGTAGAGCCAGGCGCCGTCGAAGCCGAGGTCCGGTCGGTAGCCTTCGGCCAGGCCGAGCAGGCCAACGTAGAAGTCGAGCGTCTTCTGCCGATCCTCGGCGATGACGGTGAAGTGGTTCATGCCGACGATCATCGAGGCCTCCTCGCGGTTGCGGTGCGTCCGCTCATGCGATCAGGACGAGCGCGCCCATCGTCCGGCGCGACTCGAGCCGCGCGTGCGCTTCGGCGGCGGCGCCGAGCGCGTGACGCTCGATCGGCGGCGCCTTCAGCGTTCCGTCGGCGAGCGCATCCCAGACACGGCGCGCGCGCTCGGCCAGGCTCGCGCGACCGGCGACGTAGTCGAACACCGCGGGCCGAGAGAACGTGATCGACTTGCGGACCAGCCGATCGGTCGGAATCGGCTGCAGCGCGCCGCTCGCCTGGCCGAGGCTGATCCAGTGGCCGCGCCGCGCGAGCGCGGCGAAGTTCTCCTCGCGCGCGGCGTCGCCGATGCCGTCGACGAGCACGTCGACGCCGCCGAACTGCGCCTGCACGACGTCGGCGAAGCGATGCTCGCGTGTCACGATCGGGTGCTCGCAACCGTACTCGCGCGCGAGCCGCGCCTTGTCGTCGCTCGACACGGTGCCGATCACGGTCGCGCCAAGGCGTCGCGCCCAGGCGCAGACAAGCAGGCCGACACCGCCCGCCGCCGCGTGGACGAGCAGGCGTGTTCCGGCACGCACGTGGCCGAGGTCGTGCAGGAGGAAGTCGGCGGTGATGCCCTTGAGGAGCGTCGCCGCCGCGACCTCGTCCTCGACCGCGCCCGGCAGCCCGACAACCCAGTCGGCGGGCACGGTGCGCACGCTGCAATACGCGCCCGGGACCGGCCCGAGGTAGGCGACGCGGTCGCCGGCGAAAACGCCGCTCACGTTCGCGCCGACGTCGACGACGGTGCCCGCCGCTTCCATGCCGGGTACGCCGGGCAGCGGCAGCAGCTCCGGGATCCAGCCCTTGCGCAGGTAGACGTCGAAGTAGTTGACGCCGATCGCGCGCTGGCGGATGCGCACCTCGCCGGGTCCGGGCGCCGCGGCCTCGCCGTCGTCGGCCTGCAGCACCTCGGGGCCGCCGTAGCGACGGACCACGGCGCGGCGTGTCGGCAGCGGCAAGCTCGTCGGCATCGGCGCGCCCGAGCTGCCGCGCAGGTCGCCGCCGTCGCGCAGGTAGC
>DASXXO010000121.1:0-8222 GCA_036503045.1 Caldimonas sp.
CGAGCCCGACCACACGGACTTTCTCTATTTCTCGTTCACGATCGCGGTGACGGCGCAGACCTCCGATGTCGGCGTGACGACGCGAACGATGCGCCGCCTCGTGCTCAGCCAGTCGGTGCTGTCGTTCGTCTTCAACACGACCATCCTGGCGTTCTCGATCAACGCCGCGGCCTCGTTCTTCTGACGCGGACCGAACCCGCGTTCAGCGGCTCCAGAGCAGTTGCGCCTCGCCGCGCGTCTGCACGACGACGCTGCCGCGCCGCTCGAGCGAGCCTTCGACCAGCCAGCGGATCGCGCGCGGATACAGCACGTGCTCCTGGGCGAGGACGCGCGCGGCGAGAGCATCCTCGCTGTCGTCGGCGAGCACCGGGACGACGGCCTGGCCGATGATCGGCCCGTGATCGAGGTCGGCGGTGACGAAGTGGACCGTTGCCCCGCTTGCCTTGCAGCCGGCATCGATCGCGCGCCGGTGCGTGTGCAGGCCGGGAAACGCCGGCAGGAGCGAAGGATGGATGTTGACGAGCCGGCCGTCGAAGCGGCGCACGAACTCCGCGCCGAGGATGCGCATGAAGCCGGCGAGCGCGACGACATCGGCGCCGTGGCGCTCGATCCGCTCGGCGAGCGCGGCGTCGAACCCATCGCGGGTCGCGAACGCGCGGTGCTCGACCACCTCGGCGGCGATCCCGCGCGCACGCGCGAAGGCGAGCCCGGCGGCGTCGGCGCGGTTGCTGAGGACGGCGGCGACGCGCCCGTCCCAGCCTTCGTCCGCGCAGGCGCGCACGATCGCCTCCATGTTCGAGCCGCGACCGGAAACGAGGATGACGATGTTCTTCATCGGCGCCGCAGTGTATCGGCGCGCTCCGGCGCAAACCTACAATCGACGACTTTTGCCGCGAACCGAAGATGAGCGATAGACCTCTCACGTCCAGCGACGCCGCGCCGGCGACGCCAGGGGCGGCCGCACCGGCGCGGCGGCGCGTCCTCTCGGGCATGCGCCCGACCGGCGCGATGCACCTCGGCCACTGGCACGGCGCGCTCAAGAACTGGGTGCGCCTGCAGGACGAGTACGAGTGCTTCTTCTTCGCCGCCGACTGGCACGCGCTCACCACGCACTACGAGGAGCGCGAGGTGATCGAGAGCTCGGTCTACGAGATGGTGACCGACTGGCTCGCCGCCGGCCTCGATCCCGACAAGGTGACGCTCTTCATCCAGAGCCGCCTGCCCGAGCACGCCGAGCTGTTCACGCTGCTCGCGATGGGGACGCCGCTCGGCTGGCTGGAGCGCATGCCGACCTACAAGGACCAGATCGAACGGCTGAAGGACCGCGACCTCGCGACCTACGGCTTTCTCGGCTACCCGCTCCTGCAGGCCGCCGACATCCTGATCTACAAGGCCGCGTACGTTCCGGTCGGTGTCGACCAGGCGCCGCACGTCGAGATCACGCGCGAGGTGGCGCGCCGCTTCAACCACCTCTACGGGCGCGAGCCCGATTTCGACGAGCGCGTGCGCGCCGCGCTGAAGAAGCTCGGCAAGGACCGGACGAAGGACTTCGAGGCCGCGCGCCACGCCTTTCGCGAGAGCGGCGATCAGGCGGCGCTCGAGCGCGGTCGCACGCTCATCGCGGCGAGCGCGTCACTGAGTGCGAGCGACCGCGAGCACCTCGAGGGTGAGCTGCGCGGCACCGGCAAGACGATCCTGGTCGAGCCCGACGTGCTGCTCACCGAGACCTCGAAGCTGGTCGGCCTCGATGGCACGAAGATGAGCAAGAGCTACGGCAACGCGGTCGCGATGCGCGAGGAGCCCGCGGAGGTCACGCGCAAGATCCGCCACATGCAGACCGATCCGGCGCGGGTGCGCCGCAGCGACCCCGGCGACCCGGAAAAGTGCCCGGTATGGCAGCTCCACAAGGTGTATTCGAGCGCCGAGACGCAGGCCTGGGTCGTGCACGGCTGCACGACCGCGGCGATCGGCTGCCTCGACTGCAAGCAGCCGGTGATCGAGGCGATCATCCGCGAGCAGGCGCCGTGGCGCGAGCGCGCCGAGCCCTACCTCGCGAATCCGAAGCGCGTGCACTGGATCATGGAGGTCGGCACTGAGCGAGCGCGCGCGGTCGCGCGCGAAACGATGCGCGAGGTGCGCGACGCCATGGGGCTCAGCTACTAGACGCGCCTGGCGGCGCGCGGCGCGCGACGGCGCGCTCAATGGCGCGCGGCGCGCCGGGGCTTGCGCGCCGGCGCTGCGGCATCGGCGGCCTTGCGGCCCAGACGGCTCTCGGTGCCCTCGAACAAGCGCTTGAGGTTCGCCTGGTGGCGCCAGATCAGGAGCAGCGCGATTCCCAGGAGCGCGAAAGCGATCGCGTCGGCACCGTCGATCAGCAGGCGCCAGAACGGCGCGAACACGGCCGCGACGATCGAGGCGAGCGACGAATAGCGGAAGAAGGCGGCGATGATGATCCAGGTCGCGAGCGTCGCAGCGCCGAGCAGCGGGTCGATGCCGAACAGCGCACCGGCGGCCGTCGCCACGCCCTTGCCGCCCTGGAATCGGAAGAACACCGGCCACAGGTGGCCGAGGAAGGCGGCGAGCGCGACCAGCGCGACCGTCCCTTCGCCGAGCCCGTATGCCGGCCCGAATCGGACGGCCAGCGCGACCGGCACGTACCCCTTCAGCGCGTCGAGGACGAGCGTGAGGATCGCCGCGGCCCTGCTCCCCGAGCGCAGCACGTTGGTCGCGCCCGGATTGCCCGAGCCGTAGCTGCGCGGATCGTTCAGGCCCATCGCGCGGCTGACGATCACGGCGAACGACAGCGAGCCGACCAGATAGGCGGCGAGCGCAGCAAGCAGCGGCAGGAAGGGTCGCATCGGCGGGCGAGAAAGGAGAAACGTCGCCGCGCGATTCTGCGCCGCCTGGATCAGAGCGCGCACGAGACCGGGCGCGCAGCCAGGACCTCGGTCAGAACGACCGGCGCGATGCCGATCAGGTAGCCGCGCCGGCCGCCGTTGATGCAGATGCGATCGAGGTCGAGGATCGTCGCTTCGACGTAGACCGGCATCGCCTTCCTGGTCGCGAACGGCGACGTGCCACCGACCTGATAGCCGCTCGCGCGCTCGGCCGCCTCCGGCGTGCACGGGGCGACGCTCTTCGTGCCGATCGCGCGCGCCAGGTTCTTCGTGCTCACCTGGCGGTCGCCGTGCATCAGGACGATGAAGGGCGCGCCCTGCTCGTTCTGCATGACGAGCGTCTTGACGACGGCGTGCTCGTCGACGTCGAGCTGGCGCGCCGACTCTGCCGTGCCGCCATGCTCGACGTAGTCGTAGACGTGCTCGCTGAAGGCGACGCCGGCGCGGCGGAGCCATTGCGTCGCCGGGGTCTCGCTGACGTGCGCGTTCTTCTTCGCCATGGCCTCTGGCCGGCGATTCTGCCGCGCAGAGGTCGCGCGCGCCCGATGGAGCGCGCCGACGCGTCAGAACGTCGGCGTCGAGTCCTCCGCGGTCGCCGAAGGATCTGCGTGCATCTCCGCCGGATCCGGAAGCGATGGATCGTGGGCGGGCGCAGTGGCGGCCGCCGGCACGGGTGCGACAGCGGCCGCGCTGCGCGCTGCCATTCCGGCTTCCGGACGGTGGCCGAGCGCGACGCCGGCGGTGATCGTCGCCGCGACGAAGGTGACCGCGATGGCGACAAAGGCCCGGCGCGACTCCGAGGTTCGACGCGATTTCGTTTCCATGGCGGGCTCCTTGCTGATCGTGTCTGTGCCACGATCAGACGCCCGCGCGAACGCCGCGTCATCCGCAAAACTGACGATTTCGCGCGTGCCGCTCAGGGCGCCGGCGCAGGCGCGCGCGCGCCGGGCGATAGAGCGCTCGCCGCGTCGTCGACCGGTAGCGGCAGCGTCTGGCATTCCTCGAACACCCGGATCGTGCAGTGCCCGCAGATGCCGCGATCGAGCCGATCGAAGATCGTCGCGATCGCGATCCGCTTGGCCGGAAAGATGTGGTCGGGGCCGAGCTCGGCCATGAAGCCGATCCGCTGCCAGAGCTCGAGCACCGGTGCGCGCGGGCGGTGGAAATAGAGGTCGCCGCCGGCGGCGCGGCGCGCGCCGAGCTCGGTGCGCCACATCTCGGCGGCGGCGAGGTCGATGAAGTTCATGCTCTTGGACATCACGAGCAGGTGCTTGGGCGAGTTCGCCGGCGCGCGCAGGTCGCGCAGCTGGTCGCTGACGTGCGACACCGCGCCGAAGTAGACCTCTCCTTCCATGCGGATCATCTTCAGCTGCGGGCACTCCGGCAGCGGGTGCGCGACGTCGCCGCGGACGACGAACGGCCGCGCCGCGCCGGTGCCGTCGAAGCCCATGATCCGGATCGCCGGCTTCGACGTGCGATACAGGTAGGTGACGAGCGACAGGATGGTGCCGAGCAGGATCGCGACCTCGAGGCGGATCGAGATCGTCGCGACGAAGGTCGCGGCGGCGATGGCGAAGTCTTGGCGGCTGAAGCGCCAGAGCTGGCGCCAGCTCGCCCAGTCGAACAGCGACCACGAGATCAACAGCAGGAGCGCGGCGATCGCCGGCATCGGGATCAGCGCGAGCAATCGTGCGCTGACCGCCGTCAGCAGCATCAGCCAGAACGAGGCGAAGACGGCGGCGAGCGGCGTGCGCGCGCCCGCCTCGAGGTTGGGATACGACCGGTTCAGCGAGCCGCACGAGACGTACGACGAGAACAGGCCGCCGACGATGTTCGACAGCCCCTGGCCGCGGAACTCGCGGTTGCCGTCGATGTGCTGGCCCGAGCGCGCGGCCACCGCCTTGGCGATCGAGATCGACTGGCCGAGCGCGACGATCGTCAGCGCGAAGGCGATGCCGATCAGGTCGGGAAGGAGGTGCAGGTCGAACACCGGCAGCGAGAAGCGCGGCCAGATCGGCGGGATCGGCCCGACAACGGCGATCCGCTGCGCGCCGAAGGTCCACCAGCGATCGACGGCGAACGCGAGCACGGTCGCGAGCAGCAGGCCGAAGAGCATGTAGGGCATGCGCGGCAGCAGGCCCTTCAGCAGCAGCGACGCGACGATGGTGAAGACGCCGACCAGCAAGGCGGCCGGCGCGACCCGGTCGAGATGCGTCCAGAGATGCTCGGCGAGGTTGCCGAGGCGGTGCGCGGTCGGCGGCGGCAGGCCGAGCAGGTCGGGGATCGCGTAGACCGCGATCAGCGCCGCCGCCCCGGCCATGAAGCCGCGCAGGGCGGCCGGCGAGATGAAGTTGGCGATCGTGCCGAGGCGAAGCGCGCCGATCACGAACTGGATCGTGCCGACCAGCACGGTCACGGCGAGCGCAAGCGCGATGTAGGCCGGCGAGCCGACCGCGGCGAGCGGCGCCAAGGTCGCGAACAGGGCAAGCGAATTCGCGTTGGTCGGCCCCGAGACGACGTGCCAGCTCGAGCCGAACAATGCCGCGACGACGCACGGAACGACCGCGGTGTAGAGGCCGTATTCGGGCGGCAGCCCGGCAAGCGTCGCGAAGGCGATCCCTTGCGGCAGGACGAGCAGCGCGCCGAGGAGGCCCGCGATCAGGTCGGCGCGCACGCTGGTGCGATCGACCCGACGGATCCACGTCCCGAAGACGCGCGCAGCGAGCTCGTTCACTGCGCTCGATTATCGTGCGCGCGTTGCCGCCGCGCCGTGGAGGCGTCCCGGCTGGCGGGTGTCCGTTATGGGGCGCCCCCGCTCGCTTTCGCCACGTAGCGCGCGAGCGCGCGGATCTGCGCATCGGTCAGGGTGGCCGCGAACGAGGGCATCGCGCCGATTCCGCCGCGGATCGCCGCGGCCGCGCGCTCTTCGTCGGGGCGCAGTTCGTCGAGCGAAGGGCCGACGGCGCCCGTCGCACCGGCGTCCTTCAAGGTATGACAGATCGCGCACGGCGGCGTCGCGCCGCCGGTGAAGAGCGCGCGGCCTTCGGCCGCCCGAGCGTCGCCGCCTGGCGCCGACGACGCTGCCCCGGACACCGCCGCGAAGAAGACGAGCGCAACGACGACTGCGCCCGTAGCGCAGCCGTCGCGAAAGCCTCTCCGCTCAGCCAACGACGACCTTGACCGCGTGGTCGGCCCAACTGGTATTGGCGTAGCCGCCGGCGTTTTCGCTGCGCAGCTCGGGCTGCACGTGTCCGGCGGCATCGGTCGCCCGAGAGGTCACGACGTAATTGCCGGCGGCCATGCGCAGCGGCAACGCGAACTGGCGCCAGGCGAAGCGGCCGAGGTCGGGGCCGACGAAGGGAGCGTCGATCCAGGTCTTGCCGCCGTCGCTCGAGACCTCGACGCGCTTGATCGGCGAGCCGCCGCCGAACGCCACGCCGCTGACGTAGACCACGCCCGCCTTGACGGGCTCCGCGCCGCTCGGCGAGGTGACGAACGACTTCACGGTCATGCCGAGCACCGACGGATCGGTCGGGCCAGGCTGCGTGCCGATGCCGTTGAGGCGATAGCGCATCTTCTGGATCGCCGCCGACGATTCGACGGCGGTGAAGGCGACCCGCTTGACGTACTTGACGTTGTTGACGCCCTGGTAGCCGGGAACAACCAGGCGCAGCGGGCCGCCGTGGGCGAGCGAGATCGGCTCGCCGTTCATCTCCCAGGCCAGGAGGGCGTCGTTCAGCACCTCGATCGGCAACGACCGCTCGACCATCACCGTCTGCGGGTCGATGCCGGCGGGGAAGGTCTCGCCTCCGGTACCGGTGAGGAAGTGCGTGCCGGGCGCGACGCCGCCGAGGGCCTCGGCGACGTAGCGCACGGGGACGCCGCTCCAGACGACGCAACCGGCTGCGCCCACCGTCCACTTCGCGCCGCTCGGCTTGTGCGGAAAGAACGCGCGGCCATTGCCGGAGCACTGCAGCACCGTTGCCATGGTCTCGAGGCCGACCGTCTTCAGTTCGGCGACCGTCATCGTGCGCGGGTTGCGAACGCCCTCGATCGCCACCTGCCAGGCACCGCGGTCATCGAGGATCGACGGATCGGGCGGCGTGACGTTGTTGCGGACGTAGAGACGATCGGTCGAGGTGATCGCGCTGGTGCCGAACGCACTTCGCTTGGTCTCGAGCTCGTTCGGGTTGTGCACGATGACCGCGTTCGCGTCTTTCCAGGCGACGTAAGCAGGCAACGCGTGCGGCGCGGCCGCAGCTGCAGGCGCGGCCGCTTGCGCTGCGGCCCCGCCGGCGAGCCCGATGAGGCCGGTGCCGGCCAGCGCCCCGGCGCTGCCGGCGAGGAGTTGGCGTCTGCGAAGCGAAAGCGGCGAATCGGTCATCGAGAATCTCCGAGAGGTTGAAGCGGACGAGCGTCCAGTGCACTGAAAAATCGCGTCGCGGAGTATCCCATCGCCATCCGTGCACGGCCGCGTGCACGGATCAGCATTTGCCCGAACATGCAGACCCCGCCCGTCGAGCGCATGACGATTCCATGCAGCAATTCCCGATCGCGAGGCTCGTCGTCGCAGCATCGGCGCCGAAGCGCTGACGGCGCCTCAGGAGACGACCTGGTAGTACAGGTTCTGCGGGTGTTTCGCCTGCGCGAAGAAGAGCCAGCGGTCGGCGATCAATCCGGGCACCTGGACGAGGAGCGCAAGCGCGGACGCCAGCGCCGGCAGCGCGCCTGCCCAGACGAGGCCGAGAACGAGCGCCGGCACGACGAAGGTCAGCACGATCGCCGCCAGCTTGATCCTGGCGACGGCGGCGCGCGACGCGCGGTGGAAGAACTCGCGCGTGTTGAAGGAGCCCGCCGACATTCCCATCGACGTCTGCACCAGGCGCGCCGAGCGGATGCCGGTCGCCGACTGCAGCGTCGAGCGGTGGCGGATGGCAGCGTTGTGCCGCAACGCCGCGACGCGCGACGCACCGGCGACGACGGTCGTGAGCAGCGCCGCCGGGAGCACGCTTCGCAGCGCAGCCGCCTCGCCTGCCCACGCCGCGAGGGCGCTCGCGAGCACCAGCCCCGACGACAGTCCGATGAGGACGAAGTTGACGATCGTGAGCGGCTGCGCCCATTCCTCGATGAAGCGCAGGCACGTGTAAATCATCGCCGTGCACAGCCACAGCAGCGCGGCGAGCGCGAGCGCGGCGAGCGGAAGCGGCGGCGCGCTGGCGAGCGTCGGTGCGCGCTGCCAGGCGAGCCACCAGAGCGCGGTGCAGGCGATGAACGCCGGCAGCACGATCACTTCGCGCGACAGCCACGAGGTGCGCCACATCAGCC
>DASXXO010000122.1:0-20847 GCA_036503045.1 Caldimonas sp.
CCTCGAGCAAGGCCGTGAGCTCGTCCAGCACCACGGGCTTGACCAGATGGGCGTCGAAGCCGGCCTCCTTCGAGCGGCGCCGGTCGTCGGCCTGGCCCCACCCCGTGATCGCGATGATCGGAATCGCGCGCGCCCACGGCTCGACGCGCAGGCGCTTGCAGACTTCATAGCCGCTCAGGCCCGGCAGGCCAAGATCGAGCAGGACAGCGTCGGGGCGCAGCGCGTCGGCGCGCGTGAGCGCCTCCGGGCCGTCGCGGGCAATGTGCGTCTCGTGCCCCGCGAGCGAGAGTAGGAGCGCCAGGCTTTCGGCGCTGTCGCCGTTGTCGTCGACGACGAGCATGCGCATGCGCTGCGCGGACGCCGCGGCGCCGTTACCGGCGCCGACGGGCGGCGCGACGGCGCGCGCCGGCGCAAGGGGCAGCGTGACGACGAATTCGCTGCCCTGGCCGAGCCCGGCGCTCTTCGCGACGACCGTGCCGCCGTGCATCTCGACGAGCCGGCGCACGAGCGTCAGGCCGATGCCGAGCCCGCCGTTCGTGCGCTCGAACGATTCGTCGACCTGGGCGAACATGTCGAACACGCGCCCGAGGTCGCCGACGGCGATCCCGATGCCGTCGTCGCGCACGCTGACGACCGCGCGATCGCCATCGATGCGCGCCGCGACCCGGACATGGCCGCCGTCGGGCGTGAACTTGCACGCGTTGCCGATCAGGTTGCTGAACACCTGCGACAGGCGCGCCCGATCCGCCTGCAGCTTGACCGCGAATTCCGGGAGGCGCAGCTCGACCACGTGGCCGGAACGCTCGGCGGCCGGCCGGCAGCCCTCGACCGCGTGCTCGATCACCGCCGCGAGGTCGGTCGGCTCGAGGCGCAGCGTCAGCTTGTCGAGGCTGAACCGGCTGACGTCGAGCAGGTCGTCGATCAGGCGCACGAGGTGGCCGAGCTGGCGCTCCATCACGCCGCCCACCTTCTCGAACAGCTCCGGGTCGCCGGCGCTTCGCTGCAGGACCGCGAGCGAGTTGCGCAGCGGCGCGAGTGGGTTGCGCAGCTCGTGCGAGAGCGTCGCGAGGAACTCGTCCTTCCTGCGGTCGGCGTCCTTCAGCGCGTGCTCGGCCTTCTTCTGCTCGGTGATGTCGCCGATGACGCCGAGCATGCGCTCATGGCCGTCGGGGCCGCGGATCACGCGGCCGCGCGACGACATCCAGCGCACCTGGCCATCAGGACGAACGATCCGGTATTCGTTGCTGAGGACGCCGGTCACCCAGGCGTCGGCGACGCAGTCCTGGCGGCGCGCGCGGTCGTCGGGATGGACGCGCGCCTGGAACAGCCCGTGGCTGATCGGCTCGTCAGCACCGACGCCAAGGAGCTTTCTCGTCTGCGCGCTCCAGACCATCTTGGCGCTCGCGCGGTCCAGCTCCCAGTCGCCGTAGTTGGCCGCGTCCATCGCCAGCCGCATGCGCGCCTCCTTGTCGGCGAGCGCCTGGTCGAGGCGCCTGCCCTCGGTGACGTCGATCGCGTTGGTGACGAGCATGCGCCGGCCGGTCGGGTCGCGGCCGATCGGCGCGGTGACGAAATGCCAGATGCGCGTGCCGCCGCTCGCGGTCGTGATCTCGCGCTCGCCGTTGTCGATGCTCGCCTCGAGATCGAACAGCGAGGCGATGACCGCGTTCATCGTCTCGGCGCGCTCGCCGTACGCCTTCTTCGTCCACGCCGGGATCGTCTTCAGCTCCTCGGCCGTGTAGCCGCTGATCTCGGTCCATGCCTGGTTGATGAGGATGACCTCGCCGTCCTCCGCGTAGACCATGGTCGGGATCGCCATGTCGGTGACGATGCGAGAGAGGCGCGCCTGCGCCTCGGCAAGAGCGCGGTCGGCGGCCCTTCGCTCGCTGATGTCGCGAAAGACGAGGACGCAGCCGTGCACGGTCCCCGCGGCATCGCGGATCGGCGCCGCGCTGTCATCGATCGGCAGCTCGCTGCCGTCCCTGCGAATCAGCCGCGTGTGGTTGGCCAGGCCGACGACGACGCCATCGCGGAGCGCGCGCGACGCCGGGTTCTCGGCCGGCGCACGCGTCGCCTCGTTGACGATTGCGAACACCGCGTCGAGCGGCTGGCCACGCGCCTCGGCGCTGCTCCAGCCGGTCACCGCTTCGGCGACCGCGTTGAGCTGGTCGATCCGGCCTTCGGTGTCGGTCGTGATCACCGCATCGCCGATGCTGGCGAGGGTCGTGCGCAGCAGTTCGCCCTGCGCCGCGAGCAGCTGCTCGGTGCGGTCGCGCGCGCGCAAATGGCGCGCCAGCAAGAGCGACAAGCCGATCAGCACGGCTACCGCCGCCGCTGCCGCGACGCCTTCGCCGAGCAGCGCCGCCCAGTACGTCCGTTTGGCGGCCTGCTCGCGCGCGAGCAGGCGTGTCGTCTCGTGCGCTGCCATCTGCGCGGCGGTCGCGCGCAACGCCTCCATCTCGACGTGGCCAGCGCCGAGCACGATCGCATCGCGGGCGAGGTCGAATCCGCTGCGGTCGCGCAGGGCGATCGTCACCTCGAGCTCGCCGAGCTTGGCGCCGACCCGGCGCCGCACGTCGGCCATCAGGCGCTGCTGGACGGGGTCGTCTCCGACCAGGCGCTCGAGGGCGTCCATCTGGGCATGGATCGAGCCCACCGCGGCGCGGTACGGCGCGAGGTACTCCTTCTTGCCGGTGATCACGTAGCCGCGCTGGCCGGTCTCGGCGTCGACCGCGAGCGAAAGCACGTTATCGAGCGCGAGCAGCAGCTCGGTGCTGCGCTGGACGGCCGCCGATTCATCGCGCAGCTGCTTCGTGTGGTAGACCGAGAGCGCGAGGTTGCCGACCAGCAGCGCGACGCCGATCGCGACGGCGGCCAGCACGGCAGGGCCCACTCTCCTGACCATCCGTCTTCCTTCCCGCCGCCAGGGGACTCGCCGACGCCAGCACGATGCCGGAGCCGATGCGCAAAGCCGGCGCCGGGATTCTCGCAGAGCGCTTCCCTAGAATCCCATGTCCGCTAACGCTCGCCGCATGCCCCGCAAGCTCTTCGTCACCACGGCGTTGCCCTACGCGAACGCGCCGTTCCACATCGGCCACATGATGGAGTACATCCAGGCCGACATCTGGGTGCGCTTCCAGCGCATGGGCGGCCACCAGGTGCACTTCGTCTGCGCCGACGACGCGCATGGCGCGGCGATCATGATCGCCGCCGAGAAGGCCGGCAAGACGCCGCAGGCGTTCGTCGCCGAGATCGCCGCCGGAAGAAAGCCGACGCTCGACGGCCTTCACATCTCGTTTGACAACTGGCACTCGACCGATGGGGTCGAGAACCACGAGCTCGCGCGCGACATCTACCTCCACCTTCGCAAGGAAGGCCTGATCGCGGTCCGGACGGTCGAACAGTTCTTTGACCCGGTGAAGTCGATGTTCCTGCCCGACCGCTACATCAAGGGCGAGTGCCCGGTGTGCGGCGCAAAGGACCAGTACGGCGACGCTTGCGAGAACTGCGGCTCCGTCTATGCGGCGACGGCGTTGAAGAATCCCTATTCGACGCTGAGCGGGGTTGCGCCGATCCTGCGCTCGAGCGAGCACTACTTCTTCCAGCTCTCCTCGCAGCGCTGCGTCGACTTCCTGAAGGGCTGGACGCGCGCGCCGGGCCGGCTGCAGGCGGAGGTGCTGAACAAGATCAGCGAGTGGTTCACGGTCGACGAGCACGGCCACGGCGGGCTCGCCGACTGGGACATCAGCCGCGACGCGCCGTACTTCGGGATCGAGATCCCCGATGCGCCGGGCAAGTACTTCTACGTCTGGCTCGACGCGCCGGTCGGCTACCTCGCGTCGCTCAAGAACTACTTCGACACCGGCAAAGCGAAGGCGAGCGGCGAGCTCCGTTCTTTCGACGAGTGCATGGCCGACCCCGAGCTCGAGCAGATCCACTTCATCGGCAAGGACATCACCTACTTTCACACGCTGTTCTGGCCGGCGATGCTGAAGTTCAGCGACCGCAAGGTTCCCGACCGCGTCTACGTGCACGGATGGATCACTGTCAGCGGCGAGAAGATGAGCAAGAGCCGCGGCACGGGCCTGTCGCCGCAGCGCTACCTCGAGATCGGCATGAATGCCGACTGGCTGCGTTACTACATCGCCGCCAAGCTGAACGGACACGTCGAGGACGTCGAGTTCAATCCCGACGACTTCGTCGCGCGCGTCAACAGCGACCTGGTCGGCAAGTACGTCAACATCGCGAGCCGGGCGGCGGGCTTCGTCCACAAGCACTTCGACGGCGTCGTCTCCGAGGAGGGGCAGCGCACGTTCGACGCGCTGGCGCGCGACGCAGGCAGCGAGGAGGCCATCCGCGACCTGTTCGAGTCGCGCGACTACGCGAAGGCGCTGCGCACGATCATGGAGCTCGCCGATCGCGTGAACGGCAGCTTCGACGCGCTCAAGCCCTGGGATCTCGCGAAGAAGAGTGACGCGGCGTCGCGTCGCCAGCTGCACGACGTCTGCTCGATGGCGTTGCGCGGCTTCCAGCACCTGACGCTCTGGCTGAAGCCGGTCGTGCCTTCGCTTGCCGCCGATGCCGAGGCGTTCCTCGGCTGCGGCCCGCTCGCCTGGTCTGAAAACCCGCCGCTCCTCCTCAGGATCTCGGCGTATCGCCATCTGCTGCAGCGGGTCGAGCCGAAGCAGCTCGATGCCCTCTTCGCAGCGCCAGCAGAGAGCGCGGCCGCCGCGCCAGGCGAGCCGATCGCGCTGCCCCTTCCCGGCGGCGAGGCGATCGCGCCGACGATCACGATCGACGACTTCGCCAAGGTCGACCTGCGCATCGCGCTGATCGTCGCCTGCGAGAAGGTCGCGGGGTCAAGCAAGCTCCTCAGGCTCACCCTCGACGTCGGCGAGGCACGCACGCGCACCGTCTTCAGCGGCATCCAGGCGGCGTACTCGCCCGAGCAGCTGGTCGGCAAGCTCACGGTCGTGGTCGCCAACCTCGCGCCGCGCAAGATGAAGTTCGGCGTCAGCGAAGGGATGGTGCTCGCCGCCTCGCATGCCGACGACAAGGCGCATCCAGGACTCTTCGTCCTCGAGCCGCACGCCGGTGCGATCCCGGGCCTGCGCGTGCGCTGACCATGGACGCGCCGACCGTCGACATCGTGCGCGAATTCGACGACCGTTCGTGGAGCGACGACGGCCCGACGCGCGCCGTCGAGGACGTCGTCGAGAGCGGCCACGTCCTCGCCTTCCCGCACCTGGCGTTCCCGCTCGACGATCAGCAGAAGCGCTTTCTCGATCCGCGCTGGGCCGCACCGGACGCGAAGAACGTCTCGGTGCGCTGGCCTGGCGGCGAGCTGCGCGGCGCGACCGGCGACGCCGAGGACCGGCGCGCGCTGCGCGCCCTGGTCGTCCGCTTCGCCGAGCAGAGCGAGGCGCTCGCGCTGCGCCTCTTCCCGCATTACCGCGGCCACCTTCGGCGCGGCAATACGTCGTTCCGGCCGACCGACGTCGCCGGCCGCGTGCGCAGCTGGCGCCAGGACGACACGCGCCTGCACATCGACGCGTTCCCCTCCAACCCGATGCAGGGAACCAGGCTCCTGCGCGTCTTCAGCAACGTCAACCCGAGCGGCGAGCCGCGCCGCTGGCGCGTCGGCGAGCCGTTCGAGGCGCACGCGAAGCGCTACCTCGAGGCGATCCGGCGCCCCCTGCCCGGCTCGGCATGGCTGATGGCGGCGACCCGCATCACCAAGCGGCGGCGCACCGAGTACGACCATGTGATGCTGCAGCTGCACGATCGCGCCAAGGCCGACGCCACGTTCCAACAGACGAGCCCGCAGGCGCGCGCCGACTTCGCACCGGGAACGACCTGGGTCTGCTTCAGCGACCAGGTCCTGCATGCGGCGCTCGGCGGACAGCACATGCTCGAGCAGACCTTCCTGCTCGATGTCGAGGACCTGCGTCGGCCCGAGACGTCGCCGCTGCGCACCCTCGAGCGGCTGCTGCACCGCTCCCTGCGCTGAAACGCATC
The DNA here is from genome assembly GCA_036503045.1 of Caldimonas sp. Classification (GTDB taxonomy): domain Bacteria; phylum Pseudomonadota; class Gammaproteobacteria; order Burkholderiales; family Burkholderiaceae_C; genus Schlegelella_A. The sequence goes on from DASXXO010000122.1 coordinate 6,019, forward strand.
GCTTTTGGGTTTGGCGGCGCCAAGCCGACTTCGGCGCGTCGGAACGCTATGTGAATGGGATATGCTATGGACGCACATCTCATTAACATGGGCGGCGCATCATGGAATCGAAGACTGCACGGCTCACGCTGCTGATCGATCCGGCGAAGAAGGAAGCGTTCGAGCGCCTCTGCGCACGCCAGGACCTGACGCCCTCGCAGGTCGTGCGCCAGATGATCCGCGACTACCTGAGCCAGCACGGCGTCAGCTACACGCCGAGCGGCGCGGCGCCATCGAAGACACGCAAGCGCGGCTGATTCCTGGATGGACGGACTCCTCGAACCGGCGCACTGGCTCGCCCTGGACTGGGCGCTCGTCGCCGCCGCGGGCTGGCTTTTGATCGGCGTGCTGGGCCTCTTCGCGCTGACGAACCTCGGCTGGGTGGCCAAGGTGCTGTTCCCGGCGGGAGGCGCGATCGCCCTGCTGCTGTTCGGCGTCGCGACGGTGGCGATGTTCGCGGCGCCGCAGACCGCTGTCCTGCCCCTCGGCCTTCCCGGTCTGCCGTTCCACCTGCGCCTCGACCCGCTCGCCGCCTTCTTCCTGATGGTGATCGGCGCGACGTCGGCCGGAGTTTCGGCATTCGCCGCCGGCTACTTCAGGAAGGGCGAGGGAACGCCGCCGGGTCTCCTCTGCCTCCAGTACCACATCTTTCTCGCCAGCATGACGCTGGTCGTGCTGGCCGACGACGCGTATGCCTTCATGGTGATGTGGGAAACGATGGCGCTGTCGTCGTTCTTCCTCGTCATCGCCAACCACCGGATCGCCGAGATCCGCCGGGCGGGCTATCTCTACCTGCTCGTCGCCCACATCGGCGCGATCGGCATCCTGCTCAGCTTCGGCGTGCTGCAGGCCGACACCGGCGACTACACCTTCGCCAACATGCGCGCCCAGCACCTCTCGCCGTTCTGGGGCTCGGTCGCCTTCCTGCTCGCCCTGTTCGGCTTCGGCGCGAAGGCAGGCATCGTGCCGCTGCACATCTGGCTTCCCGAGGCGCACCCGGCGGCACCGTCGCCGGTTTCCGCGCTGATGAGCGGCGTGATGCTGAAGACCGCCGTCTACGGCCTCTTGCGCGTGACGTTCGACATCCTGCCGGCGCAGCTCTGGTGGTGGGGCGTCCTGCTGCTCGCGCTCGGCCTCGCCAGCGCCGTGTTCGGCATCGTCTTCGCGGCGGTCCAGGTCGACATGAAGCGGCTGCTGGCCTATTCGTCGATCGAGAACATCGGCCTGGTGTTCGCCGGCATCGGGCTCGCGGTGCTGTTTTCCGGGTACGGCATGAAGCCGATGTCGGCGCTGGCGCTGACCGCGGCGCTCTACCACGTCGCCAGCCACGCGTTCTTCAAGAGCCTGCTCTTCGTCGGCACCGGCGCCGTGCTGCACGCGACCGGCCAGCGCAGCCTCGGCAAGCTCGGCGGGCTGATCCGCTACATGCCGTGGGTCGCCTGGCTCACCCTCGTCGGGACGCTTGCGAGCGCGGGCCTTCCGCCGCTCGGCGGCTTCGTCTCCGAGTGGCTCCTCCTGCAGAGCTTTCTCTTCACGCCTGGCCTGCCGAGCTCGTTCCTCAACATGCTGATCCCGGTCGTCGCGGCGCTGATCGCGCTCGTCGCCGCACTTTCGGGCTACACGATGGTGAAGTTCTTCGGCGTCATCTTCCTCGGCCAGCCGCGCGAGGACAACCACCGGCACGTCCACCGCGCGGGAACGTGGGAGCGCATCGGCATGGTCTGGCTGGCGCTCGGCTGCATCGCGCTCGGCCTGCTTCCCGTGCAGTTCATCCAGCTCATCGACACCGTGACGCGCCAGCTCGTCGCGACCGGGCTTGGCAGCACGGTGCGATCGAGCGGGTGGCTCCTCGTGCCGGTCGACATCGAGCGGGCGAGCTACGGGCCGGTCGTCTTCCTGCTCGGCCTCGCGGCGAGCTACGCGCTGGCGTTCGCGCTCGTGCGCAGGCTCTACCACGGGCGGCTCCGCCGGGCCGCGCCCTGGGACTGCGGCTACCCCTGGCAGAACGCACGCATGCAGGACACGGCCGAGGGCTTCGGCCAGCCGATCCGGCAGATCTTCGAGCCCTTCTTTCGCATGCAGCGCGAGCTGCCGTCGCCGTTCGACCGCGAGCCGGTCTATCGCGTCGTCGTCGGCGACCACTTCTGGAGCTGGCTGTACCAGCCGGTCGCAAACGCGGTCGAGAGCATGTCGCGCTGGATCGGCCAGCTCCAGCAGGGGCGGATCAGTGTCTACCTGCTCTACAGCTTCGTCACGCTGGTCGGCGTTCTCGTCGTGGTGATGCGGTGAGCGTTCTCGGCAGCCTCTCGCAACTGCTCGAGATCGTCGTCGCGCTTTTGCTGGCGCCGCTCCTGGTCGGCTGGGTCAACCAGTGGCGTGCCTGGCTGCAGAACAAGTCCGCGCCCGGGCTGCTGCAGCCGTACCGCGTGCTGCACAAGCTGTTCAACAAGGAGTCGGTGGTCGCGCAGCACGCGTCGCCGCTGTTCCGCGCCGCTCCCTACATCGTCTTCAGCGCCATGCTGCTGGCGAGCGCAATCATCCCGACGCTCTCGACCGACCTGCCGCTCGCACCGGCGGCGGACGCGATCGCGCTCGTCGGCCTGTTCGCGCTCGCCCGCGTCTTCATCTCGCTCGCCGCGATGGACGTCGGCACCGCGTTCGGGACGATGGGCGCGCGCCGCGAGATGCTGATCGGCTTCCTCGCCGAGCCTGCCCTCCTGATGGTGCTGTTCTCGGCCTCGCTGATCCCGAAGTCGACCTCGCTCGCGACGATCGTCGAGACGCTCGCGCACCGCGAGCTCGCGATCTATCCGAGCCTCGCCTTCGCCGGCGTCGCCTTCACGATGATCTCGCTCGCCGAGAACGCGCGCGTGCCGGTCGACAACCCGGCGACGCACCTCGAGCTGACGATGATCCACGAGGCGCTGACCCTCGAGTACTCGGGCCGCCATCTCGCGCTGCTCGAGTGGGCGGCGAGCCTGAAGCTGTTCGCCTATTCGTGCCTCGGCCTGGCGCTCTTCCTGCCGTGGGGAGTCGCCGAGGCGCACGCGCCGCTCGAGCTCGTGCTCGCCCTGCCGGTCCTGATCCTGAAGCTCGCCGTCGGCGGCGTGCTGCTCGCCGTCATGGAGACCACGAACGCCAAGATGCGCATCTTCCGCGTCCCGGAGTTCCTCGGCACCGCGTTCCTGCTCGCGGTGATCGGCGTCCTCGTCCACATCCTGCTCGGCGTCTAGGGCGAACCGTCGATGAGCCACTTCGCCGCGCAACTGATCAACCTGTTCGCCGCAGTGATGCTGATGCTCGCGTTCGCGATGCTCTCGCAGCGCCGCATCCTCTCGCTGATCCACCTGTTCACCCTGCAGGGAGTGACGCTGGTCGCCGCGACGGCGGTCGTCGGCTACGTCACCCACCAGCCGCACCTCTACCTGTCCGCCGGCCTGACCTTCGTCCTCAAGGTCGTCCTGATCCCGGTGCTGCTGCACCGGATCGTCCAGCGCCTCGACGTGCGCTGGGACGTCGAGGCGCTGATCAACGTGCCGACGACGATGCTGCTCGGCATCGTCCTCGTCATTTTCGCGTTCAACCTCGCCCGGCCGATCGCGCAGCTCTCGTCGACGATCGCCGGCGCCACGCTCGGCATCGCGCTCGCCTGCGTCCTGCTCTCCTTCATGATGATGATCCTGCGGTCGAAGGCGGTGCCGCAGGTGATCGGCTTCCTGTCGATGGAAAACGGCCTGTTCTTCGCCGCCACCTCTGCCACGTACGGCATGCCGATGGTGGTCGAGCTCGGCATCGCCCTCGACGTGCTCGTCGGCATCCTGATCCTGGGCGTGTTCATGTTCCAGATCCGCGAGCAGTTCGACAGCCTCGACATCCGCCACCTCGAGAAGCTCAAGGACGGCTGACCGTGGAAGCGCTCCTGTTCGTGCTCGCGTTCCCGCTCGCCGGCAGCCTCGCCCTCGCCTTCATCGGCCAGCGCGAGGTCGCGCGCGACGTCAACGTCGCCTTCAGCGCCGCGACCTTCGCGTCCGCGTGCGCGCTCACCGCGCGGGTCGTCTCGTCGGGACCGCTGCTGGCATTCGGCGACGAGTTCTTCATCGACCCGCTGAACGTCTTCCTGGTCACGCTGACGGCGTTCGTCGGCCTGACGACGTCGATCTTCTCGCGCCCCTACATGCGCGTCGAGCAGGACCACGGGACGATGACGCCGGCGCGGATGCGGCTCTACCACAGCATGTACCAGCTGTTCAGCTTCACGATGCTGGTGGCGCTGACGACCAACAACATGGGCATTCTCTGGGTGGCGATGGAGGCGGCGACGCTGACGACGGTCCTGCTGGTGAGCGTCTACCGCACCGCCGCGAGCCTCGAGGCGGCGTGGAAGTACTTCATCCTGTGCGGGGTCGGCATCGCGCTCGCGCTGTTCGGCACGGTGCTCTTGTACATGGCCGCGGAGAAGATCTTCGGCGCCGAGGGCGGCGCCCTCCTCTGGACGCACCTCGACAGCGCGAAGGGCCGTCTCGACCCGAACATCATCACCCTCGCGTTCGCGTTCCTCTTCATCGGCTACGGAACCAAGGTCGGGCTGGTGCCGCTCCACAACTGGCTTCCCGACGCGCACGCCGAAGGTCCGACGCCGGTCTCCGCGGTACTTTCGGGGCTCCTCCTCAACGTCGCGATGTATGCCCTCCTGCGCTGCAAGGTGCTCACCGACGGCGCGCTCCAGAGCGCGCTCGCCGGCCACCTGCTGATGGGCTTCGGACTCGCCTCGGTCGTCGTCGCCGCGTTCTTCCTGTCGCGCCAGAAAGACGTCAAGCGCATGTTCGCCTACTCGTCGATCGAGCACATGGGGCTGATCGCGTTCGCGTTCGGGCTCGGCGGCCCGATCGCGAACTTCGCCGGCCTGCTGCACATGACGGTGCACTCGCTCACCAAGTCGGCGATCTTCTTCGCGGTCGGCCACGCGACGCAAAAAGCGGGCACGCAGGTGATGAGCGAGATCCGCGGCCTGATCAAGGTCAGCCCGACCGTCGGCTGGGGGATGATGCTGGGATCGCTGGCGATCCTCGGCATGCCGCCGTTCGGCGTCTTCGCGAGCGAGTTCCTCATCCTCACGACCGCGATGCGCGAGCAGCCCTGGGCGACGCCGATCCTGCTGCTCGCGCTCGGCGTCGCGTTCGCCTCGGTGCTCGGGCGGGTGCTGCCGATGGTGTTCGGCGAGACCACCGTCCGGCGACTGGCGCACTCGCCGGCGCTCCTACCGGTGTTCGTCCATCTCGCGCTCGGCCTGATGCTCGGGCTGTACGTGCCGCCTTACCTGGTCGGCTGGTACAGGCAGGCGGCGCAGATGATCGGAGGCTGAGACGGTGCACATCCCGGGACTGGAGCTCGCGCTGGAACGCCTGCCGGCGCCGCTGCCGATCTGGCGCGCATGCGTCGATGCCGACGCCTGGCAGGTCGGTGCACGTGCGATCGCCGCGGCCGAGGGACGGCTCGTCGCGCTGTGGGGCGTCGATCGCAGCAAGCAGGGCGGTGGCGGCTTCGCCGTCTGCGCGGCCTACGCGCTCGCCGACGGACTCGTCTGGCTCGACCTCGCGCTTCAGGCCGATGCGCCCGCGTATCCGGACCTGGCGCCGCACTTCCCGTGCGCGGTGCGGATGCAGCGCGCAGCCGCCGACCTGCTCGGAATCGTCGCGATCGGCGCGCGCGACACGCGGCCCTGGCTCGACCACGGCGCCTGGCCCGCCGATCGCTTTCCGCTGCACGACCAGCCGGCCGAGGACGCGACCGCCCCGACGCGGCCGGTGATCGACTACCCGTTCGTTCGGGTCGCCGGCGACGGCGTCCACGAGATCCCGGTCGGCCCGGTACACGCGGGCGTCATCGAGCCGGGGCACTTCCGCTTCTCGGTCGTCGGCGAGAAGGTGCTCCGCCTCGAGGAGCGGCTCGGCTACGCGCACAAGGGCATCGAGAAGCGCTTCACCGAGCTCGCCCCGCTCGACGCCCATCGACTCGCGGGACGCGTCTCGGGCGATTCGACGGTCGCGTATGCATGGGCCTACTGCATGGCGCTCGAGGCGGCGGCAGGCGCCACGATCCCGGCGCGCGCGCAGTGGCTGCGCGCGCTGCTGCTCGAGCGCGAGCGCGTCGCCGCCCACCTCGGAGACCTCGGCGCACTCGGCAACGACGCCGCCCTGACGTTCGGCCTGGCTCAGTTCTCGCGCCTGCGCGAAGAGTGGCTCCGCCGGTCGAAGGAGGTCTTCGGCCATCGCCTGATGATGGATTGCGTCGTGCCCGGAGGCACAGCGGTCGACGTCGACGCAGCGGCCGCGGAGCGGATGCGCGCGCAGTGCGAGGCGACGCTGCGCGAGGCGCGCGAGATGCGCTCGATCTACGACGAGCACGCCGGCCTGCAGGACCGCATCGTCGGCACCGGGCATGTGAGTCCCGAGCTCGCCGCGCAGCTTGGCCTCACCGGCCTCGCAGGCCGCGCCAGCGGGCAAGCCACCGATCTGCGCGCGGACCACGCCTGGCCGCCGTACGACAGTCTCGGCGTGAGGATGGCGACGCACCGCGCAGGCGACGTCGCGGCGCGCGTCGCGGTCCGCTTCGGCGAGCTGTTCGAGTCGCTGCGCCTGATCGCGGCGATGCTCGAAGCGCTGCCGAGCGGCGAGCACCGTGCGGAGGTCCGGCTCGATGCGGCGACGGCGATCGGCGCGGGCTGGGTCGAGGGCTGGCGCGGCGAGGTCTTCATCGCGCTCGAGCTCGAGCGCGACGCCGGCGGCGATCGCATCCGTCGCTGCCACTGCCACGATCCGTCGTGGCAGAACTGGCCGGTGCTCGAGCATGCGGTGATCGGCAACATCGTTCCCGACTTCCCGCTGATCAACAAGTCGTTCAACCTCAGCTATTCGGGACACGACCTGTGAGCCGCCGCGACGAACGCGAGACCTGAGCCATGTGGAAGATCCTGCGCCAGATCGGCCGCACCGGCACCCGCAGCGAGGACCCGCCGGCGTGCGACGACGCAATGCGCGTCGAGGCCGAGAAGATCCAGCGCGAGCTGCTCGCCATCCTCGGCCGAGCCCTCACCATCCGCGAGGTCGACGCGGGCTCGTGCAACGGCTGCGAGCTCGAGATCAACGCGCTCGACAATCCGTACTACAACCTCGAGGGGCTCGGCATCCGCTTCGTCGCCAGCCCTCGCCACGCCGACCTGCTGCTGGTGACGGGCCCGGTGTCGCGCAACATGGAGCTCGCGTTGACGCGAACCTACGAGGCGACGCCGGCGCCCAAGCTCGTCGTCGCCGTCGGCGACTGCGGCTGCGGCACCGGCGTCTTCGGCGCCGGCTACGCGACCTGCGGCGGCGTGGCCAGCGTCTTGCCGGTCGACGTCGCCGTGCCGGGCTGCCCCCCGGCGCCGATCGAGATCCTGCGCGGCATCCTGACCGCGGTGCGCCGGTGCCCGCCCGACGCGGTCGTCGACGCCAAGGCGCAGTAGTTCTCCACGAATTGGGTCCCGTCCGCCCGAGGGTGCTCGGCTATCCTTTTGCCAAGATTGGCTCGGCGAGAACAAGAGCTTGGGGTATCTCGAAGAACTCAAGCGCCAGGCGGACGACGTCCTGGCGCAGCAACGACAGGACATCGGCGCCCTGCAGCGCAATACGCTGCTGGCCGATGGCGCATGCTCGTCGACCGCGCGCTACCTCGCGACCCTCGCCCGCCAGCTCGAGGTGCTGCAGCCGGTCTCGAAGACGCTCTGGCGCTTCGACCAGCGCACGACCTTCAGCCAGCTCCGCTTCAGCGACTTCCGCACCGACTCGCGCATGAAGAAGCTGCGCGACGCCGAGGTCTACGACCACGTCGTCATGAACTTCGCCGCCAAGACCGGAACGCGGGTGACGCTCGCCAAGGACTTCCCGCCCGAGATCGAGAAGCTCGAGGCGCGCCTGCGCCAGTGCGGCGCGCACTACGACAGCGAAGTCATCCGCGACCCGGAGACCGGCAAGTTCGTGGAGAAGCGCTTCGAGCTGATCGCCGACTTCCAGAGCAGCATCCGCGTCCTGCCCGACCACGACGCCGGCTACGTCACCTTCCACGTCGCCAACCTCGACGGCTTCGAGACGGTGAGCGTCGTCTTTCCGGCGTTCGAGGTCGGCACGGCGCGCCTCGATGATCTGGCGCGCTGGATCACCGGCGAACCGCACGGGTTCCTGCGCGACGGCAGGCACATCCGCCGCGTTCCGGCCTGACGCGCGGGGCAGCGCGGCGCCGCAGCGCCGCCGGCTAGACTCCTATCTTTCCGCCGCCTCGCCATGCCGCTCTTCTGGAAGCCCTACACCTCCGACGTCACCAAGTTCATCGACGAGCTGAAGGCGAAGAAGCCGACCCTCGAGGACGAGCAGCGGCAAGGCCGGTCGATCTTCTGGGACCGCCGCATCGACCGCACCGCGGAGGCCGAGTACGACGAGGCGCGCGTTCGGCAGCAGGCCTACGTCTACCAGACGCGCACGCCTTGAGCGCACGCCGGGGTCGATGATGGACGAAGCGCTCGCCGAGCCGGAGGTCGACGTCGTCGACAGCATCGCCGTCGCACGGCTGTACGGCGAGCCGCTGTTCGACCTGCCGCAGGACCTCTACATCCCGCCCGACGCGCTCGAGGTCTTCCTCGAGGCCTTCGAAGGGCCGCTCGACCTGTTGCTCTACCTGATCCGCCGGCAGAACTTCAACATCCTCGACATCCCGCTGGCGAGCGTGACGCGCCAGTACCTCGCCTACGTCGAGCAGATCCGCACCCGCAACCTCGAGCTCGCCGCCGACTACCTGCTGATGGCGGCGATGCTGATCGAGATCAAGTCGCGCATGCTGCTGCCGCCCAAGAAGAGCGCCGACGGCAAGGAGCCCGACGATCCGCGCGCCGAGCTCGTGCGCCGGCTGATCGAGTACGAGCAGACGAAGCTCGCCGCGGCCAAGCTCGACGCGCTGCCGCTGCTCGGGCGCGACTTCGCGCGCGCCCACGTCGCGATCGACGAAGCGGCGGCGGCCCGGCTGCCGGAGGTGGCGACCGCCGACCTGCACGACGCGTGGCTCGAGATCGCCAAGCGCGCCCGCCTGCACCAGCACCACCTGATCTCGCGCGAGCACCTGAGCGTGCGCGAGCACATGAGCGTCGTCCTGCGCGCGCTCCAGGGGCGCCGCTTCGCCGTCTTCGAGGATCTGTTCGACGCGCGGCGCGGCGCTCCGGTCGTCGTCGTCACCTTCATCGCCCTGCTCGAGCTCGCGCGCGAGCACCTGCTCGAAGTGACGCAGGCGGAGGCGTTCGCGCCGATCTACGTCAGGCTCGCGTACCAGCCGGCCTGAGTCACGCCGGCGGCAAGCCGGCCAACGCGCGCTCCAGCGCGCGATCTCCCTCCGCGCCGCCGCAGCCTGCTGCAAAGAGCGCCGCGGCGAAGTCATGCTCGCGCGCGCCGATGATCGCGATGAATTCCTGCGCGCCTTTCATGGCCCGGAAGATGTCGAATCCGCGCTCGAGCGTGCGCTGGAGCTCCGAGAGCCCGGCGGCGCGCGCCGGGCCGCGCATGAGGCGCAGGGCGTTGCGCAGGAGCGGCAGCCGCGTGATGCGATCGAGCTGGGCGGCGATGCGCAGGGTCAGGGCGATCTGGCGCTCGCGGTCGGCCGCACGATCGACGCGTTGCCACGCACCGATGTAATCGAGCGGCGCGATCCGCTCGTTCGCCAGCGCGAGGCCCATCGCCGTGTCGAGCGTCTCGGACAACGCATGGAGCTCCGCCAGGATCGCGACCGTCTCGGCGAGCTCGTTCGGAAACACGCGTGCGATCGCCGGCGCCACGCGCGCGAACTGGGCGTCGCGCTTGGTGAAGTCGTTCGGACCGTAGAGCTCGTCGAGAAAGTAGCGCGCCGCCGGCCCGTAGCGCGCGCTCGCCAGCAAGTCCGAATACGTGCGGGAAAAGCGGCGCTGCTGAAAGGCCTTCAGCGCGTTCACGCGCGCGAGCAATCCGGGCAGCTCCGCGCGGCGCTGCCGCTCGGCGTCGGCAGCCTTCAGGTGACCGACCAGGTCGGCGACAGACGCTGCCATCGGCGGCCGGGGTCCGCGCGAGTCGCTACTTCGCGAGCTTGAAAGCGATCATCGCGCGCAGCTTGTTCGGCAGCACGGGCTTGATCAGCAGATGGAAGTCGTGCTCGATCGCTTCCTTGTCGTGCCCGGTCATGCTGCTGCCGGTGACGACGATCGCCGGCACCGAGGCGCCGAAGCGCCGCCGCACCGCGGCGATCGCGGCGACGCCGCTCTCGCCTTCCTCGAGCCGGTAGTCGGCGATGACGAGCGAAGGCGCCGTTGCCGCGTCTGCGGCGCCGGCCCAAGCGCGCACCGCGGCGACGCTGTCGAACGCGACGATGGTTGCGCCCCAGCCGGTGAGCAGCACCTCGAGGCCTTCGCGCACCGCCGCTTCGTCCTCGACGACGACGATGGTGCGCCCGGCGAGCGTGACGCCGGCCGGCGCCTTGGCGCCGATCGCGCGCTCCGCCACGCGCGGCGCCTTGCCGACCGGCAGCTCGAGCGTGAACACCGAACCGCGCCCGACTGCGGAGCTGAGCGCGAGCGGCGCGCCGATCAGATCGGCGAGTCGCTTGACGATCGCCAGGCCGAGGCCGAGGCCCTTCTTCTGCTCGGCAGCGAGCGCGCGCGTTCCCGGCACCTGGTAGAACTCCTCGAACACGCGCGTGCGTTCCTCGGCGCCGATCCCCGGGCCGGTGTCCCAGACCTGGAGCAGCAGCCGCTCGCCGCGCCGGCGGCAGCTGACGAGGACCGAGCCGTCGCTCGTGTAGCGGATCGCGTTCGAGACCAGGTTGCGGACGATCCGCTCGACCAAGAGCGGATCGGCGAAGGCGACTCGCCTGCCGCCGCGGACGCGCAGCGCGAGCCCTTTCTCGAATGCCGCTGGCTCGAAGTGCAGGCGCACCTTGCGGAAGATGTCGGCGAGCTCGAAATCGGCCGGGTGCACCTCGACGCCTCCGCTGTCGATGCGGGTGATGTCGAGCAGCTCGGAGAACAGAGCCTCGAGCGCGTCGACCGACTCGTTGATGCTGTTGACAAGCTGCGCCACCTCGGGATCGCGGCTGCGCGCGCGCAAGGCCTCGGCGAACAAGCCCATCGCGTGCAGCGGCTGGCGCAGATCGTGGCTGGCGGCGGCGAAGAACTGCGTCTTGGCGCGGTTGGCCACCTCGGCCTCGCGCCGTGCGGCGTCGGCGACCGCCTTCTCGGCGCGCAGCTGCACCGCGAGCGCCTCGGTGCGCAGCTTCAGGCCGACGATGCTGTCGAACGATGCGCGGTAGTTGCGGCCGAGCAGGATGGTCATTCCCATCGCCACCGTCATGACGATCGCGAGCTCCCAGCTGAGCGTCGCGTCCTGCAGCGCGACCCTCACGATGGCCGGCACGAAGACCAGGAGGACGAAGAAGACGAAGAGACGGAACTGCGGCGCCAGGATCGGTACGCAGGCGACGCAGAACGTGTAGACGACGAGGACGAGCGCGAGCTGGTGCAGGCCGCTGCCGTACGGCGAGAACGACCACGCCGCGACGCCCCAGAGCGCACCGGACGCGAGGACGCCGGCGTGCCAGGTGCGCAGGCGCGCCTCGAGCCCGGCGGCCGTCGTCGGCTCGTCGCGTGCGAAGCGCGCGGCGAGGGCGGCGCGGATCAGCCACACGATCGCGAAGCCGACGCCCCAGGCGACGCACAGCACGCGTGGCGCGACGCCGGCGAAGACGATCTCGACGATGATCGCGCCGACCGCGTGGCCGGCGAGCGTGGTGCGGTTGTACGCGAAGGTGCCGCGAACGTGATCGCGCAGCAGCAGGGTGCTGTCGACGGGGACGTCGCTGCCCAGTCCCGGTGCGACCGCGCCCGGATCGACGACGACGGGCGGCGTGCCGCCCGCCGCGCTCAGCGCATCGGCCGCGAGAGCCATGGCGCGACCGCTCCCTGGCTCGGCATCTGGCTCACCGCGAGAACGGCCTGCGTTCGCGAGTTGACGCCGAGCGCACGCAGCACCGCGGCGACGTGATCCTTGACGGTCTCGACCGAGAGGTCGAGCTCGCGCGCGATCAGCTTGTTGGAATAGCCGCGCAGCAGGAGGCCGAGCACTTCGGTCTGGCGCGGCGTCAGCTTGAACGCGGCGAGCGCGTTCGGTCGCGCCGCGGCGGCGTGGGTGGCGTCGGCGGGTACTCGATCGGCCACCGGCGCGCTCTCGTCGCCTTCGCCCATCGTCATCGGCGGAACGTAGATGCCGCCCGACATGACGACGCCGAGCGCCTCCATCAGCGTCTCGTTGCTCGCCCGTTTGGGAACGAAGCCCATCGCGCCGAGGTCGATCGAGCGGATCACGTCGGCGCTGCGGTCGGACGCCGACACGACGACGACCGGGATCGCGGGCCAGCCGTTGCGCAGCTCGGCGAGCAGGTCGAAACCGTCAGCGTCACCGAGGCGCAGGTCGAGCAGGACGAGGTCGAAGCTGTCGTCGGCGCCGAGCGCTGCGCGCGCGGCGCGCGCCCCGGCGACGCCGACGACCGCGACGTCGCCTGCTTCGCCCATCCCCTGGATCACGTTCTGCAGCGCGCTGAGGATCAGCGGGTGATCGTCGATGAGCAGGACGCGCACGGCTTTAGGTGTAGCGGCGGCCTACGGATTCGGCGACGCAGACTGGCTTGTCGCTCCCTTCGCGCTCCATTCTCACTTCGTAGGTGAGCTGCGCGCCGCCCTCGAGCTTGTCGAACTTCAGCAGAGTGAAGTGGCCGCGCAGGCGGCTGCCGCTCGGCACCGGGGCCGGAAAGCGGACCTTGTTGAGGCCGTAGTTGACGCCCATCCGCACATCTCGGACCTGGATCGCGCTCGCCGCCATCTCGGGCAGGAGCGAGAGCGTGAAGAAGCCGTGCGCGATCGTCGTTCCGAACGGGCCGCTCTTTGCCCGCTCCGGGTCGACGTGGATCCACTGCTGGTCGCCGGTCGCGTCGGCGAACAGCTGGATCCGCTTCTGCGTCACCTCGATCCAGTCGCTCACGGCGGGCTCTGCCCCCACCTCGTGCTCGAGCTCGGCCAGCGTCGCGTACGACTTCATCGTTCAGTTCACCCAGGTGATGATCGGCTCCCACTGCTCGCGGTCGCCCTGGAAGCGGGTCGACGCGACGTCCCAGAGGGTCAGCCCGTGGGCAGCGAGATGAACGTAATTCTGCGTGTCGCGCAGGAAGCCGAGCAAGGGGACACTGACGTTGTCGAGGAAATGGCGCAGCTGGTCGGTCGAGATCGTCCCTTCGCGCGTGCGCATGCCGACCACGGCCGTCTGAACCTTGTCGCTGCGGCGATGGGCGAGCAAGTTGTCAATGAAGGCATGCGTCGCATGGATGTCGAAGATGCTCGGCTGGAGCGGGATCAGCACCTTGTCGGCGAGCTTCATCACCTCGTCGAGGCGCTTGCCGTGCAGGCCGGCGGGCGTGTCGAGGACGATGTGCGTCGTTCCCTTGGGCGGCCGCACGACGTCGCCGTGGCTCGTCTCCCAGCTCGCAATCTTCGGCAGGCCGGCCGGGCGCAGTCCGAGCCAGGTGCGCGACGATTGCTGCCGGTCTGCATCGCCGAGCATGACGGCGAGTCCGCGAGAGGCGAGATAGCCCGCCAGGTTGGTGGCCAGCGTCGTCTTGCCGACGCCGCCCTTCGGGTTCGCGACCACGATCACCGGCATGCAGGCCCTCCCTCTCGTTTTGCGGGTATGTTAGCGGCGCCCGGCCCCTGCGCCACCCCGACTGTCCGCCCATGGCCACCACCGAACCGCAAGGCGCGAGCGCCGATCCAGAAGCGCCGCCGCACGCCGAGATCCTCGTCCTCGTCGCGCATCCCGAGCTCGAGCATTCGCGCGCGAACCGGCGCCTGCTGAATGCCGCGCGTGCGCTGCAGGACGACGGCGCCGCCGGCCGCGTCGCAGTGCGCGACCTCTACGCGCTCTATCCCGACTACCTGATCGACGTCCCGGCGGAGCAGGAGGCGCTCGCCGCCGCGAAGCTCGTCGTCTGGCAGCAGCCGATCCGCTGGTACGGCATGCCACCACTCTTGAAGCTCTGGCTCGACGACGTGCTCGCGTTCGGCTGGGCCTACGGGCCGGACGGCACGGCGCTGCGCGGCAAGGACCTCTGGCTCGTCGCGAGCACCGGCGGCCCCGAGGATTCGTACCGACCCGACAGCTACAACCGCTACTTCTTCGACGCGTTCCTGCCGCCGTACGAGCAGACCGCGGCGCTGTGCGGCATGCGCTTCCTGCCGCCCCTCCTGCTGCACGGCGCGCACCGCGCAAGCGACGCCGAGCTCGCCGCGCATGCGCGCACGTACGCGCAGCGCCTCGCCGAGTATCCCGACTGGCCCGAGCTCGCCGACCTCGAGGAATGCGTCGAGTGCGAGGTGCCGCCGAGCGCGCGGCCGAGCGATCGCGTGAGGGAGCCCGCCTGATGGGGCACGCCAACTGGCTGACCGGCAGCCTCGTCTATCTCGCCGCCGCGGTCCTTGCCGTTCCTTTGGCGCGCTTCCTCGGTCTCGGTTCGATCATCGGCTACCTCGGCGCCGGCATCCTGATCGGGCCATGGGGGCTGAAACTCGTCACGCGGCCCGAGGACATCCTGCAGGTCGCCGAGTTCGGCGTCGTGCTCATGCTCTTCCTGGTCGGCCTCGAACTCGAGCCGCAGCGCCTCTGGTCGCTGAGGAAGCCCATCTTCGTCTGGGGCAGCGGGCAG
>DASXXO010000123.1:0-4338 GCA_036503045.1 Caldimonas sp.
GACGAGCACGCCGGCGCAAGCGATCTGCTCGGTGGCATCGACTTCGACGACCTTCCCGAGTTGGCCGAGTGGCTGCGCGCCGAGCGCCGCAAGTGGCGCGCGCAGCGCGACGCGGCGCTCGCCGCCGCAGCGGCCGCGTGCGAGCAGAGCGGAGCGATCGCGCGCGGCTTGGTCTACGCGCAACGTCTGGTCGAGAGCGACCCGCTCGCCGAGCACACCCAGCGCCGGTTGATGCGCCTGCATTACCTGCGCGGCGACCGCGCCGCGGCGATCGCCGCCTTCGAGCGTTTCGAACAGCGCCTCAAGGACGAACTCGGCACGAAGGCATCGGCCGAGACGATCGAGCTGCTGGCGACGATCGAGCGCGGCGGCACGACGCTGCCGGCGCGCCGCGCCGTCGTTCCGGCGAGCCTGATCCGGCCGCCGCGCCTCGTCGGCCGCGAGCGCGAGCTCGCATTGCTCGATCGTGCGTGGTCGGCACGGAGGCCGTTCCTGCTCGTCGGCGAAGCGGGCATCGGCAAGACGCGGCTGCTGCACGAGTTCTCGGCCGGTCGCGCCGGCGTGATCGGCGTTCGCGCGCGACCGGGCGACGAAGGCATCGCCTACGCCGTGCTCGCGCGGCTCCTGCGCGCCTTGCTCGCCGAGCACGACATGGCGCTGGATGCGAACCGGACCCGCGAGCTCGCGCTCGTCCTGCCCGAGCTGGGCACGCCGGTCGCGCTGTCGGGGCAGGCGCAGCGGCTCCTGTTGCACCGCGCGGTCGACGCGACGCTCGTCGACGCGTTGTCGGCGGGCCTCGGCGTCGTCATCGTCGACGACCTGCACTTCGCCGACGACGCGAGCATCGAGTTCGTCCAGGCGCTCGTCCAGTCGGATGCGCTCGCCGCCTTGCACTGGGGCTTCGCGCAGCGGCCCGCCGACGCCGGTGCCGCGGTCACGAAGATGCGTGGCGCGCTCGAGGAGTCGGGGCGCATCGAGACGATCGCCGTGCAGCCGCTCGACCTCGCGCAGCTCTCGGCACTGCTCGAGTCGCTCGGCTTGCCCGAGCTCGACGTCGAGCGCCTCGCGCCGGCGCTCCTCAAGCACACCGGCGGCAACTCGATGTTCGCGCTCGAGACCTTGAAGGACCTTCTGCTCTCGGGCCACGCCGCGACACTCGGCGAGGGAGCCCGGCTTCCGCAGCCGGTCAGCGTCGGCGCGCTCGTCGAGCGGCGTCTGGCACAGCTGTCGAGCGACGCGCTGCGCCTGGCGCGCGTCGCCGCGCTCGCGGGCCCCGACTTCAGCGCCGAGCTCGCCGCCGCGGTGCTCGAGGCGCATCCGCTCGACATCGCCGAGCCGTGGCGCGAGCTCGAGGCGGCGCAGGTCCTGCGCGACGGCGCCTTCGCGCACGATCTCGTCTTCGAGGCGACACGCAAGTCCGTGCCCGAGCCGATCGCGCGGCTGCTTCATCGACGGATCGCCGCGCACCTGCTCGCGCACCAGGCGCTGCCTGACAGCATCGCGCCGCATTGGGCCGGCGCGGCGGAATGGCGCGAGGCCGGCGCCGCGTACGCTGCGGCAGCGCGGCGCGCCCGCGAGGCCTCGCAACGCACCCACGAAGTCGAGTGCTGGCGCCTCGCCGCCGACGCATTCGACCGGGCCGGCGCGCCCGAGCTCGCGTTCGACGCACGCTGCGAGAGCATCCACGCGCTGATCGTCGTCCAGGGCGTGACAGAAGCGCACGGCGTGATCGACGCGCTGCTCGCGGCGGCGCGGTCCGACGCCGAGCGTGCCGCCGCGCTGACCGCCAAGGCGACTGCAGCGCTGATGGCCGCCGACTACTCCGTAGGCATTGCGGCGGCGATGCAGGCGGGCGAGCTCGCGCGCGGCCTCGACTCGCCGTGGCCGGGGTTCGACGCAGCACGGCTGCACGCCGTCGGCCTGGCGCAGGCCGGCCGCGCTGTCGAGGCACTCGCCGTGATCGAGGCGTACCGGCCGCTCGTCGAGCGCGACGCGAGCCGCGAGCAGCGCGGCCGCTTCTGGGCCGATTACGCGTATGTACTGAACACGGCGCGGCGCCTGCGCGACACCGCCTTCGCATTGCAGCAGGCGATCGACAACGCGCAGGCGCTCGGCGACATCGCCGAGCTCGCGACGCTCACCTCGAACCTGGCGACGGTCAGGGGTAACCTCGGCCAGGTGCCCGAGGCGCTGGCGCTGGCGCTGCGCTCGCTCGCGTTGCAGGCGCAGCTCGGCGCGACCGGCGGGCCCGAAGGCGCAGTCGTCGAAGCCTATGCGGCGCTGTACTGCGGCATGGTCGGCCGCTACGACGAAGCGCTGCAACGATTCGACGCAGCGATCGCCTGCTTCGTGCGCGACCGCCAGCCGATGTGGACCGCGGTGGCGTCGAACCACAAGGCGCAGCTGCTGATCGACCTCGGCCAGTTCGCCCGCGCGCGGCAGACACTCGACTACGAGCGCCCGCCGATCGACCATGTCCGGGCGCGCCGCGCGACGATCGCCGCGCGGATCGAGCGGGCGCTCGGCCACAGCGGACGAGCGCTGCTCGAGACAGCTGTCACCGAGCTCGGTCCGGGCGCCGACCCGCATGTGCGCATGCATGTGCTGCTCGACAACGCCGGCAGCGACGACCCGGCCGCCTGCATGCAGCGCTGCGACGAGGTCCTGCAGATGGCGCTCGCGCTCGAATTCGCCGGCGTCGCGATGAAGGCGCGCATCCTGCGTGCACACGCGCAAAGCCGCGCCGGCGACACTGCCGCGGCCGCCGCGGCGATGCGCGCTCTCGTGGCGCAGTTCGAGCAAGTGCAGCCGGCCGACCTCTACTTTGCGCAGGCGTGGTGGCTCGCCGCGCAGGTGTTCGAGGCGAGCGGCGACGGCGACCAGGCGATGCTGGCGCTCGCGCGCGGCGCGCTCTGGGTGCGCCGCACCGCGCTGCCGCACGTTCCCGAGCCGTTTCGCGACAGCTTCCTCCAGCGCAACCCCACCAACCGCGCCTTGCTCGCCGCCGCCGATCGGCGGCTCACGCAATAACGCTGCGGTAACGAGGTCGCCCCTACCTTCCGCATCCACGCGAGCGAGGGTCGCTCGCGGCGAGCGAAGGAGGGGGACATGCGCAAATCGTTCCAGCGGCCAGACCTCGAATCGAACGTCGCCGCCCTCGCCCTCACCCTCGTCTTCACCGCTGCCGCTCCGGCCGACGCCGCAGTCGTCAACTGGCTCGGCGGTTCGAGCTTCTGGGACCTCGCCACGAATTGGGGATCGAACCCGCTGCTGCCGGGCGCAGGCGACGACGTCGTGATCAACGTGGCCGGAGTGCAGACGGTCACGCACCGCTCCGGCGCGGACACGATCAACAGCCTCTCGATCCAGGGCGGCGACATGCTCGCCGTCACCGGCGGAAGCGTCACCGTCGCCAACTCGTTCAGTGCCGCCGCGACGACGAGCGTCCCGGAGGAACGCTGACGCTGAACGCCGTCTCGAGCATGCAGTCGCTGGCGCAGAGCGGCGGCACGCTCGGCGGGACCGGCGCGCTGACGATCGCTGCTCCGTCGAGTTGGCTCGCCGGCACGCAGACCGGCAGCGGAACGACGCGCTACCAGAGCGACCTGTCGCTCACCGGCGCGGGCAACAAGCTCCTGTCCCTGGGGCGCACCGTCGAGCTGAACGGGACGACGACCTGGGGCGGCAACACGGCCGCCAACAACAACGCGCTGCAGTTCGCCGGCGCCACGCTCATCAACAAAGGCACCTTCAACGACCAGAACGCGTTCGCCTCGCTCATCGACCACGTCAGCGGCACCAACGCGTTCAACAACATCGGCACCTACAACAAGCAGGCGAACACCGTCACCTCGGTCGTGGCGATCTACAACAACACCGGCACGACCAACGTCAACGCCGGGACGATGCTGTTCCAGGGGACGAGCACGACCTCGAGCAGGGGGGTGTTCAACATCGCCGCGGGCGCGACCCTCGAGTTCAGGAACGGAAGCCACACGCTCGACCATCCGACGATGCAGGGGCCGGGCACATTCGCCGTCACCACCGACAACGTCGGCGCGGACGCGGTCGTGACGCTCGACGGCGGCACGCTGACGTCGCCGTTCCTGCTGAGTGGAAGCACGATCACGGGAACCGACCGCACCTTCCAGGGCTCGGCGACGTGGACTGGCGGCGCGTTCTCAGGAACCGCCGCGACGACCTTCGCCAACAACCTGACCGTATCGGGACCAAACGTCAAGGTGCTCGTCGGCGGAGGAACGATCAACCTCGAAGGGACGACGACCTGGGCGGGCAACACCGCCGACAACAACAACTCGATCCAGTTCACGAACGGCG
>DASXXO010000124.1:0-3418 GCA_036503045.1 Caldimonas sp.
GAACGCGTCGGTGATGCGCGAGATCAGGGCGTCGACGAAGCCGCCGGCGAATCCGGCGGCGAGGCCGACGGGCACGCCGAGCGCGACCGAGATCGAGACCGAGACGATGCCGGCCAGCAACGACGCGCGCGTTCCCCAGAGGACGCGCGAGAGCACGTCGCGGCCGATCTCGTCGGTGCCGAACCAGTGCGTCGCCGACGGCGCCTGGCGGATCGCGCTCCAGCTCGTCTCGATCGGATCGAACGGCGCGAGCCACGGCGCGAGCAGCGCTGCGGCGACGAACAGACTGACCACGACGAGCCCCGCCATCGCGCTGCGCCGCCGGCGCAGGCGCCGCCAGGCACGCCGCCACGCGCCCGCATCGCTCGGCGAAGCGGCGAGCTCGGCGCGCGCGGTGCCCAGGACGGCAGTCATCGTCCCGTCTCCCCTCAGCCACGCAGGCGCGGGTTGGCCGCGAAGTAGGCGAGGTCGGCGAGCAGGTTGAGCGCGATGTATGCGCTCGCCGTGACCAGGACCACGCCCTGCACCACCGCGTAGTCGCGGTTGAACACCGCATCGACGATCAGCTTGCCGAACCCCGGGACCGTGAACACCTGCTCGGTGAGAACGGCGCCCGAGAGCAGCGTTCCGAACTCGAGCGCGCCGAGCGTGATGATCGGCGTCAGCGCGTTGCGCAGGCTGTGCTTGAGGACGACGACGCGCTCGCTCAGCCCTTTCGCGCGCGCGGTGCGCACGTAGTCGGCATTGAGCACCTGCAGCATGGCGCTGCGCGTGTGGCGCATCAGCACGGCGGCGATCGCGTTGCCGAGCACGAACGCGGGCATGATCATCGCCGCGAGGTTCTCGCGCAGGCTGACGAACGGGCTCACGTAGCCCGACGCCGGCAGCCAGCCGAGCTGCACCGAGAACAGCAGGATCAGCAGGATGCCGAGCCAGAAGTTCGGCGTCGAGAGCCCCCAGAGCGCGAACGCGTTGGCCGCGGCGTCCCACGCCGTGCCGCGTCGCACCGCGGAGATGATTCCGGCCGGGATGCCGATCGCGAGCGCGATCGCCATCGCCAGCAGCGCGAGCTCGATCGTCACCGGCAGCTTCTGCACGATGAGATCGAGCACCGGCTGCTGCGTCCGCACCGACTCGCCGAGATCGCCGCGCAGCACGCCACCGACCCAGTAGCCGTACCGAACGGGCAACGGGTCGTCGAGGTGGAGCTTCTTGTGCAGGTACGCGACGACATTGGGATCGCGTTCTTCGCCCGCAAGGATCACTGCCGGGTCGCCAGGCAGCAGCTGCTGCAGGCTGAAGATCAATATCGAGACGAAGACGAGCGTGGGGACGATCGTCGCGATGCGTTTGACGAGGAACTCGAGCATCTGTCGTCGCGTGCTTTACGCGAGGATCGAGCGAGCGAAGCCACAGCCGGGTGGCTGGCTCCGCTCCGACTGCGGCGGTGGGAGCGGAGCACGCTGCCCGGCCGCGCCTTTGCGCGCCGGGTCAGAGCGCGCTAGCTCGCGAAGCTCGCTCTCGTCCAAGCCCATCAGTTCAAGTTCATCTGCAACCCGGTCACCCGAAGCAATCCGTCCGGGATCCCGCGCATGCCGCTCAGCTTCGTGTTGTAGGCCCAGAGCCAGTTGCGATGGTAGAGGTAGATGATCGGCCGGTCCTTGAGGACGCGCGCGGCGATCTGCTCGTAGACCTTCTTGCGCTCGGCCGGGTCGCGCTCGCTGCGCGAGCGGTTGAGCAGCTCATCGACCTCGGGGACGCAGTAGCCGGCGTAGTTGAGCGGCTGCTTGCACGCGTTGAAGCTATAGAGGTTGCCGTCGGGGTCGGCGCGGCCGCTCCAGGCGAGCACGTAGGCCTCGAAGTCGCCCTTGTCCGCCATGTTGAGCGAGGTCGCGAACTCGGTCGACTGGATCTTGACGTTGAAGCCCGCCTCGCGCGTCATCGCCTGGACGACGAGCGCGAGTCGCTGCGCGTCGGAGGTCGTCGGCGTGACGAGCGTGACGGTCGGGTTCGGAACCCCGGCTTCCTTCAGCAGCGCCTTGGCGCGCGCGACGTCGCGCTTGGGAACCGGCACGTTCTTCGCATAGAAGGCGTTGCTCGGCGCGACCCACTGGTTGCCGACCGTCGCCTCGTTGTCCATCACGACCTGAACGATCCCGGCGCGGTCGAGCGCGAGCTCGAACGCCTCGCGCACCTTGGCGTCCTTGCCGAGCGGGTTCTTCTGCGCCTGCTCGCTTTTGCCCACGTTGATCGTGATGCCCTGGTAGCCGATCTCGGTGATGCGCGCGACTTTCAGGTTCTTGTCCTTCCTCAGCCCCTCGATGTCCGACGGCGCGACGCGCTCGATGATGTCGAACTGCCCCGAGCGGAGGTTGGCGAGGCGCACCGTCGAATCGACGATCGGCGTGTAGACGACCTTCTCGACATGGACGTCGGCCTTGTTCCAGTAGCCGGGATAGCGCTCGAGCGAGATCCGGTCCTGGGCGACGCGCTCGACGAACCTGAACGGGCCCGAGCAGACCGGATGGGCGCCGAAGTTCGCGCCGGCGGCGGTCGCCGCCTTGGGCGAGACCATCATGCCGGCGCGGTCGGCGAGCGCGGCCAGCACGGGCGAGAACGGCGCCGACAGATGCAGCCGCACCGTCGTCGGATCGACGACTTCGATGCTCGTCACGGGCTGCAGCTCGCCGCTCCGGTTCGAGCCGGCCATCGTCTTGTGGCGCTCGATGTTGAACTTGACCGCGGCGGCGTCGAACTTCTCGCCGTCGTGGAAAGTGACGTCGTTGCGCAGCTTGATCGTCAAGGTCTTGCTGTCGGCCGACCATTCGTGGCCGGTCGCCAGCTGCGGGACGATGTTGAGCTTCTCGTCGATGTCGAACAGCTTGTCGCAAAGCGCCGCGAAGACGATCCGGCCGACGAAGGTGCGCGCCAGCGTCGGGTCGAGCACGTCGGGGTCTTCGGCGAGGCCGACGCGCAACGACTGCGCCGCGGCGGCGGCGGCGAGCAGCAGCGCCGGCAGCGCGACGGCGAGGAGACGACGGGCGAGCTTCATCGGGGAACCTCCGGAAGGACAGCGGATGGGACGGCCGGCGTGCTCGCGCGCGCCGCAGTGAACGCCTCGACGCGCGCTTCGATCTCGTCGCGCTGCAGCAGACCGACCGGATCGCGCCGGCTGGCGAGGCAGGCGACGAACGGCTGGAAACGCTCGAAGCTCTTGTCGTAGAGGCGACGCAGCTCGTCGATCGGCGCGGCGTGGTCGTCGACGCGCAGGTCGAGGCGTGGGTACTCGTCGTCGCCGTGGATGCGCAGCGCCGCAGCCTGCTTGCCGCGTTTGTCGCCGCCGGCGGCGTCGCCCGCGGCCAGCGCCGCGAGGAGCCGCTCGGCCAGCGGCCGGCCGGCGCTCGCGACGAACGCGTCG
>DASXXO010000125.1:0-7911 GCA_036503045.1 Caldimonas sp.
TTCGCATCGAAGGAGAGGCGCTCGGCGAGCGGCCGCGCCAGCATGCGCTCGCGCAGGTTGATCGGCGCGTCGTCGAACAGCGCCGCATCCATCAGGCGCAGCGCGGGGCTGATCGTCGGCGTGAAATCCATCCGTGCGAGGATCTGCCGGTCGAGATCGATCCCCGGAGCGATCTCGATCAGCTCGAGCCCACCCCCTTCGGCGAGCCTGAACACGCAGCGCTCGGTGACGTAGAGCACGCGCTGGCCGCGCGCGAGCGCGCGCGCGCCGCTGAACGTGCGGTGCTCGACCACGCGCATGAACTTCGTGGAGGTGCCTTCGCTGTCGATGTGGACCTTGCCGTCGGCGATGCGCACCCGCAGGTCCCCCGCGGTGAACGTGCCGACGAACACCACCTCGTGCGCCGACTGGCTGATGTTGATGAAGCCGCCGGCGCCCGCCAGGCGCGTGCCGAACTTGCTGACGTTGAGGTTGCCCTCGGCGTCGGCCTGCGCCAGGCCGAGGATCGCGATGTCGAGGCCGCCGCCGTCGTAGAAGTCGAACTGGCTCGGCTGGTCGATCACCGCCTGCGTGTTCACCGCGGCGCCGAAATTGAGCCCGCTCGCCGGAATGCCGCCGATCACGCCGGGCTCGGCGGTCAAGGTCAGGAGGTCGAAGACGTGCTCCTCGGCGACCACGTCGGCGACGCCCTCGGGCATGCCGATGCCGAGGTTGACGACGGCGTTGCGCTTGAGCTCGAGCGCGGCGCGGCGGGCGATCACCTTGCGAGCGCTCATCGGCATCGGCGCCAGCGTGCTCATCGGCACGCGGATCTCGCCCGCGAAGGCGGCGCTGTACTGGGTCGCGTAGGTCTGCATGTGGTGCTCGGGCTGCTCGGCGACGACGACGCAGTCGACCAGCACGCCGGGCACCTTGACCTGGCGCGGGTTGAGGGAGCCCCGCTCGGCAAGCCGCTCGACCTGGGCGATGACGATGCCGCCGCTGTTGTGCGCCGCCATCGCGATCGCCAGCGACTCGAGCGTCAGCGCCTCGCGCTCCATGGTGAGGTTGCCGTCGGCGTCGGCGGTGGTCGCGCGAATGATGCCGACCTGGATCGGAAACGCCTTGTAGAAGAGCACCTCCTCGCCGTCGAACTCGAGCAGGCGGACGAGGTCTTCACGCGTCACCGCGTTGACCTTGCCGCCGCCGTGGCGCGGATCGACGAAGGTGCCGAGGCCGATCCGGCTGAGGGTGCCGGGCTTGCCCGCCGCGATGTCGCGGAACAGGTGCGAGATCACGCCTTGCGGCAGGTTGTAGGCTTCGATCGCGCCGGCGACCGCGAGCGCCTGCAGCTGCGGCACTAGGCCCCAGTGGCCGCCGACGACGCGCTTGACGAGGCCGCGGTGCCCGAAGTGGTTGAGGCCCCGCGTCTTGCCGTCGCCCTGGCCGGCGGCGTAGACGAGCGTCAGCGCGCGCGGCGCCCCGGCGCCGGTCTCGGCCTCGGTCGCGAGGAAGCGCTGCTCGAGCGCGATGGCGATGCCCTCGGCGAAGCCGATGCCGACGAAGCCGCTCGTCGCGACCGTGTCGCCGTCGTGGATCAGGCGAACCGCCTCGGCGGCACTGACGACCTTGTTTCTCGGCGCAGAGTGCGACCCTGCTCCCTGGGACGCGTGTAGCTGCATGGGATCAGATGGGAGTGGCGCAGACCCGCTGCGATCCCCGACTGTGCCGCGCCGGGGAGCGGATGGCTACCCCCTCGCCGAGATCGCGAAGGTCCCTTTCTTGTCGAGGTGGCCGAGGGGTCGCGCACACGGCCGGTCGCGCCGGGCAACAATTGCGACGCCCCGACAATCGACACTGTCCGCCCGTGACCCGTACGATGCCCGGGGCACGTTGCCGAGCATTCATTCCAGAGGAGCGTGAGCCGTGCGACTGGCCCCCTATGTCAAGTTCCGCGAAGAGAAGTTCGGCGGCGTGCTGTTCGAGACGCGCTCCGAGAAGGTCTACACGCTCAACCCGACGGGCGCGGCGGTGATCCGCGAGATCGCGAGCGGCGACGAAGCCGCGATCGCGGCACGCCTGAAGGACCGCTTCGCCGATCAGGGCGACGCGCTCGAGCGCGAGGTCGGCGCCTTCATCGCAGAGCTGCGCCAGCGCGGCCTGCTCGAAGGGTGAGCGCGGTGACCGGGCACGCGGCCGCCGAGGCCGAGGATCTCGCGGCGCCGCTCTACGTCGCCTGGCAGATCACCAACGAGTGCAACCTCGCCTGCCTGCACTGCATCGAGGAGAGCGGGCCGGGCAAGGCGTTCGCCGACGAGCTCGATCGGGAGCAGGTCCTCGCGGTGCTCGAGCAGCTGCTCGATCGCGAGGTGCCGTACCTGTCGTTTTCGGGTGGCGAGCCGATGCTGCATCCGCATTTCTTCGAGATGGTCGAGCGCGCCTGCGCGCGCGGCGCGCAGCTCAAGATCGAGACCAACGCGCACTACCTCGATCGCGCCAACGCCGCGCGCCTGAAGGAGCTCGGCGTGAAGGCGGTGCAGGTCAGCCTCGACGGCGCGTCCACCGCGACCTTCGGCCGTATGCGCGTGCGCGGCGAGTTCGACCGGGTGCTCGACGGGGTGCGCAATCTGCGCGAAGCGGGCGTGCCGATCGAGATCAACTTCTCGCCCGCGCGCTTCAACCTGCACGAGATCGACGCGGTGGTCGACCTGGCGTGGGAACTCGGCGCCTACAGCTTCTACACCGGCCGCACGATGTACACCGGGAACGCCGTGAAGGCCTGGCGCCACCTCGAGGTGACCGAGGAGCAGTACGCGGCGTTCTTCGCCGCATTGCGCGCGAAGACCGAGGAGTACCGCGGCCGCATGCGCGTGTACTACCACGAAGCGGGGCTGCTCGAGGAGCTGCGCTACCGCGTGCAGCACCCGGCGGCGCTCCTGATCGTGCTGCCGAACGGCCTGGTCAAGCTCATCAACGCGCTGCCGTTCGTGTGCGGCGATTTCCGCCGCGACACGCTCGACGAGATCTGGGCGAATTTCCGCCGCGCCTGGCGCGACCCGCGGGTCGCGAGCTTCGTCGAGGATCTCGCCGCGGATCCGGGCAAGACGCGCGCGCTGCACCAATGGATCCCGGTCTGAGCGGAGCGGCGATCGAGCGGTCGCCCGCGGGGCGCTCGCTCTGGCAGCGCGTGGTTGCGGTGTGCAGCCTGGTGCGCTACCGGTTCTTCCTGTACGCGGGGCTCCTCCCCTACCTGCTCGGCGCCGCGTGGGCCTACGCGATGGTCGGCCGGTTCGACCCGACGCTGTTCTTCAGCGGCCTCGCCGGCGTCGTGCTCGCGGTCGTCGGCGTCGAGGCCTTCAACGAATACTTCGACTCGCGCATGGGCACCGACCGGGTCTTCAACCCGGCCGAGTTGCCGCCGATGTCGGATGCGGTGCTGTGGCTCGGTATCGCCGCCTTCGCCGGCGCGCTCGCGGTCGGCATCCACCTCACCTTGCGCGGCGGCTGGCCGATCCTCGCCTTCGCGCTGCTCGGCGGCGCCGCGGCGATCTTCTACGTCGCGCCGCCGATCCGCTGGGCCTACCGCGGCCTCGGCGAGCTCGTCATCGCGCTTTCGTACGGACCGTGGATGGTGCTCGGGAGCCTCTACCTGCACACGCGCGCGGTGTCGTGGCCGGCGCTGGTCGTGTCGCTCGTGCCGGGATGCCTGATCATGGGTCTCGCCGTCGTCAACGCGATCCCCGATTTCCATCAGGACCGGCTGGTCGGCAAGCGGAACCTCTGCGTCCGACTCGGCCGCCGCCGCGCCGTCACGCTGTACCTCACGCTGTCGGCCGCCGGGCTGGCGGTGGTGCCGGTCGGCGTCGCCCTCGGCCTCCTGCCGTGGCCATGCCTCGCCGCGCTCGTCGCCGTGCCCCTTCTGGTCAAGAGCGGCCGCGTCGCGCGCACGACCTACGAGACGCCGCGCGCCTTCGTGCCCGCGGTGCGCCACATCGTGGCCTGCTACCTCGTCGCGGTACTGCTGCTGACCGCGGGACTGCTGGTGCACGCGGCGTGAGCGCCCCCGCACGGCCGCTCCGAAGGTCTGTCCCGCCCGGCGGGACCGGCCGCAGGCCGAGGGTGCGCCAATGAGCGCGCGCGCCGGGCATCGCATCGAGCAGCTCGGCGCGCCGCTGTTCGTCTCGTGGCAGCTCACGCGCGACTGCGACCTCTGCTGCCTGCACTGCTGCACCGAGTCCGCGCCCGGCAAGCCCTTGCCCGACGAGCTCGACGCCGACGAGGCGATGCGCGTGGCCGATCAGATCGTCGCGCTCGGCGTGCCTTACGTGATGCTGTGCGGCGGCGAGCCGCTCGTCGTGCCGCATTTCCTGGCGCTCGCCGAAAGGCTCGGCCGCGCCGGGGTGCAGCTCAAGATCGAGACCAACGGCCAGCGCTTCGATGCGGCGCTCGCCGCACGGCTCGCACGGCTGCCGATCCGGTCGATCCAGATCAGCCTCGACGGCGATACCGACGAGACGTACGCGCGCCAGCGCGTCGGTGGCTCGCTCGCTGCGGCGCACGCCGCGTGCCGCGCGGTGCGCGCGGCCGGCATGCCGCTCGAGGTCACGTTCGCGCCGACCCGGATCAACCTGCACGAGGCCGAGGCGGTCGTCGAGCGGGCGCGCACGCTCGGCGCCTTTCGCTTCAACACCGGGCGGCTGATGCGTCTCGGCACCGCGGCCCGGCTCTGGAACCGCCTCGAGCCCGCCGAGGCCGACTGGGCCCAATTCCGTGCACTGCTCGACCGCACGGCGCGCCGCCTGCGCGGCGAGCTCGAGCTCTGCTACGAGCCCTTCGAGATGGGCGCGGGCCTCGCGGCAAGCCTCGCCAGCCCGCCCGCCACGCTGCTCGTTCTGCCCAATGGCTGGGTCAAGGTCGCCGCGGGGCTTCCGCACGTCTGCGCCGACCTGCGTCAGGACCGGCTCGAAGATGCGTGGAACGCCTATCGCGCCGCGTGGCGCGGTGATACAGTGATCGAAGCAGCGCGGCGTGCGATCTCCGATGCCACGCAGCTGGTGCAGGCGAACCGCTGGCGACTCATGCCAGTCGTGCCGAGTTCAACCAGGGAGAGTCCATGAGCGAACCGAACCAGACCATCGAGCCCGCCAAGGGCGTCCATCAGCCGAAGACCGTCGCGCCGACACCGCCCGACAAGCCGCTCTGGGAAACGCCCAAGCTCGAGGATGTCTCCGAGCAGGTCATGGCCCAGCCGTACATCCGCTTCACCTGAATCCTGCTCCGGTCCCGATCCGGGGGCGCTCCGTCGATGAGTACGCAGCGCCCCTTTTTCTCGCCTGGCAGCTGACCAATCGCTGCAGCGCGCGCTGCGTCGCCTGCTGCGAGGAGTCCGGCCCCGACCGGGCGTGGCGCGACGAGCTGAGCGCCCGCGAGGCGCTCGCGATCGCCGACGCGATCGCCGATGCCGGCATTCCCTACGTCGCGTTCGGCGGCGGTGAACCGCTCGGCGTCGACCACGCCTGGGGCATCTTCGAGCGGCTCGCCGCCCGCGGCGTCGCGATCAAGCTCGAGACCGACGGCAGCCGCATCGACGCGGCCGGCGCCGACCGGCTCGCCGAGCTCGCCGTCGATTGCGTCCAGATCTCGATCGACGGTGCCACCGCCGCGACGCACGAACGCGTCCGTCCCGGCTCGAGCCATGGCGCCGCCGTGGGCGCGATCGAGCGGCTCGCCGCGCGCGGGCGGGCGCCCCAGCTGGTGTTCGTGCCCACGCGGCTCAACCTGCACGAGATCGTCGCGGCCTTCGACCTCGCGGCCGGGCTCGGCTGCGGCGCGTTCGTCACCGGTCCGCTGATGCGTCTCGGCCGTGCCGCCGAGGCCTGGGACCGGCTCGCCTGCCCGGACGACGATTGGCAGCACGCGGTGGAGGCGCTCCGCGAGCGCGCCGCCGGCAGCAGCTCGCGCATGGCGCTCTCGATCTATCCGTGGGACATCGTCACCGAGCTCGAGACCCGGCTCGAGAGCCCCCAGGCGATGCTGCTCGTGGTGCCCAACGGCAAGGTTAAGCTGCTCAACGCGCTGCCGTTCGCACCCGCCGATCTGCGCCACGACTCGCTCGAGCGCGCCTGGGATGCGTACCGCGCCGCCTGGCGCGCCCCGGAGGTGCGCGACTTCGTGCGCCGCTGCCGGAGCGACCCGGCGCTCCTGCGCCACGCCAACGAGACCTGGCCGATGCGGCTCGCCGGCTGAGGTCCGCCGCGGGCGTCGCCCTGCCGCGCCAAGAGTGCGACGGCGAGCAGAGACGCGCGGACGGCCGCGTGGACGGTTTCTCCTTGACGGTGTGCTCGGGCGCGCTCGACGAATGCGCCATCACCCGAGGGCGCGCCAAGCGGCACCCGCAGGGCGGGATCTCAGGCGGGCTTCGGCGACGCGGGAATCCTCACCACCGGTCGGTGCGCATGAGCGGCTCCCATTTCGCATCGACCTTCTGGTAGACGCTGATCGCGCCGTAGCGCTGCTCGCCTTCGGCGTTGAAGCGCATGGTCGTCGTCACCGGTGCGATCGCGTCGATGACCGCCAGCTTGGCGCGCAGCGCCGCCGGGTCGATCGACTCGACGCGTCGCATCGTGTCGGCCAGCACGAACACGGCATCGTAGGCATAGTGCGCGCCCCACACGGGCTCGGAGTGGTAGGCGGCTCGAAACTTCGCGGCGAACTCCCTGCCGCCCGTGAACTCGCTGGCCTCGGCAAAGCTGGAGGTCAGGAACAGCGTCTTGACCGTGGTGCTGTTCAAGACCTTCTGGGTCTTGGCGACGCTGCTGGCGATCACCGGAACTTCGCCGAGGCCTGCCGCGTTCATCTGCTCGAACAGGGGCAGCAACTGGTTGTCGCGCAGCATCGCCACCAGCACGTCGGGCCGCGCCGCCTTGAGCTTGGCGACGAATGCCGCGAAGTTCGTGGTCTTGTTGTCGACGGCTTCGCTGATGTCGACCTTCTTGTTCATCTTGGCCAGCGCCGCAGTCATGTCTTGCGCCAACGGAGCGCCGAACGCCGTGTCCTCGTAGAGGACGGCCACCTTGGCCGCCTTGAGCATCTCGCCGGCGTAGCTGGCGATCGCCCGAGCCTGCAACTCGTCGTTGGCGATCAGCCGGAATGCGTTGCCTTTGCCGAGCTTGGTCAGCTCGGCCGCCGACGAGGTGAACAACTGCGGCACGTTGCCGCTGCTGTAGATCGGGATGACCACTTCGGTGATGTCGGAGCTCAGATGCCCGATCACGGCCGCGACCTTGCGGTCGACCAGCGCCTGCGCGACCTTCTTCGCCTCCTCCTTGTCGGCCTTGTCGTCCATCGGGACGATCTCGAACCGCACGGGCTTGCCCGCGATCTTGTAGCCGGAGGCATTCAGGTCGGCGGCGGCGAGCGTTGCGCCGTTGACCAGGTCCTGTCCGCGCGCCGCCGACGGCCCGGACAAGGGCTGCGCAACGCCGATCTCGATCGTCGCGGGAATACGCGGGCCGCAAGCCGTGGCAAGCAAACAGAGCAGCGTCGCTGCGAAAGCGCGCGAGCGCTCTGCGAAAGGAAAGGTCATGCCGTGACTCCGGACACCGAGGCGGCCCGCACTATGCCCTTTCCCGTGCGCTTGTCGAGGCATGTGTTCACGGTCAGCGCGTGCAGCTCGCCCAAAGAAAGGGCGCCGCCCGGTCGTGCGCGAGCAGGGCCCCGAGTCCGGGGTCTTGCAGGACCTCGAGAAAGCCGTCCCTGATGCGCTCCTCCGGCGGGTTCTCGAGCAGCTGCACATAGCCGGGCCGCTCGGGGAAATAGGGATAGATCTCGAGCGTCATGACATTGGTGATGGACGCGCAAAGCTGCAGAGACGCTGCGGTCGCGAGCGCACTGCCGCAGTTGTGCGGCGCGACCAGCATGTTGTAGGCCTCG
>DASXXO010000126.1:0-12542 GCA_036503045.1 Caldimonas sp.
AAGGTCCCCGGCATCCTGCAGGCGTTCTTCTCCGTGCTCGAGGCGGGAAAGTCGGTGCCGCTCCACGCCGGCCCGTACCTCGGCTACCTGCGCTATCACCTGGGCCTGCGCGTGCCGAAGGACGACCCGCCGCTCCTGCGCGTCGCCGGCCGGCCTTACGTGTGGAAGGAAGGCGAGGCGGTGATGTTCGACGACTCGTGGCCGCACGAGGTGATCAACCGCAGCCGCGAGTCGCGCGTCGTGCTCATCGTCGATGTGCCGCGCCCGTTGCCGCGCCTGCCGAAGCTGGTCAACAACGTCATGCTGTGGGGCCTCGCCGCGCCTGCGTACGCGAACCGGGTGATTGCCAAGGTCAACGACTACGGCGGCGACCTGCTCTAGGTGGCGACACCGCGACCGGCGGCGTGACCCGCAGCTGCCGCTGCCCCCGGCGAGCTGGTCTACCCGTGGTCGATCTGCAAGGCGACGAGGAAGCGCGATACGGTGTTGTAGCCGGCGATCGTCGCGGTGAGCTCGACCGTCTCGCGCTCGTCGAAATGGGCGCGCACTGAGTCGAACAGCTTCTCGGGAACGTCCACCGACCGCGTCATCGTCGTCGCGTAGTCGAGCACCGCCCGGTCGGCGGCGCTCAGGTCGGCGGGCCGCAGGCCCGACCGCATCGCCTCGAGTTGCGCGGGTGCGAGACCCGCCTGCACGGCGAAAGGCACATGCGCGTCGAATTCGTAATCGGCACGGTTCAGGACCGCGATCTGCAGGATGGCGAGCTCGCGATACCGCGCCGGCAGCCGACATTGCTGGCGGATCGCCGTGAAGAACGCGCGCCACCCATCGGCGAGCGGCGGGCTGTGCAGCAGCATCGCGTACAGGTTCAACATCCTCCCGCCGCGCTCGGCCTGGATGCGCTCGGCGATCGGCGCCGCGTCCGGGCTCGTCCAGTCGGCGTAAGGAAGTCTGGCCATGGCTCAGGCGGGCAGGTAGCGCACTGCGAGCACGCCGTCGATGGCCGCGATTCCCTGCTGCACCTCCGGGAGCACCGGGCTGTCGACGTCGACCAGCGTGTAGGCCATCTCGCCGCGCGACTTGTTCACCATGTTGTGGATGTTGAGCCCGGCCCTGGCCATCGCGGTCGAGATCTGGCCGAGCATGTTCGGAACGTTGGCGTTGGCGATCGCGACCCGGTAGGCGGATTCGCGCGCCATCGTCACCTGTGGGAAGTTGACCGCGTTGATGACGTTGCCGTGCTCGAGGTAGTCGCGCAGCTGGTCGACCACCATCACCGCGCAGTTGTCCTCGGCTTCGCGCGTCGACGCGCCGAGGTGCGGCAGCGCGATCACGCGCACCTGGCCGTGCAGCGCGGCGCCGGGGAAGTCGCAGACGTACTGGCCGAGCCGGCCGGATGCGAGCGCGTCGAGCACCGCGCTGTCGCTGACGACGCCTTCGCGGCTGAAGTTGAGCAGCACGGCGCCCGGCCGCATCAGGCCGATGTTGGCGTCGTTGACGAGGTGGCGCGTCGCGTCGACGAGCGGGACGTGCAGGGTGACGAACTGCGCCTGCCTGAGCACCTCGTTGACGCTCGTCGCCCGCCGCACCTGCGACGGCAGGCTCCACGCCGCATCGACCGTGATGTCGGGATCGAAGCCGAGCACCTGCATGCCGAGCTTGATCGCCGCATCGGCGACCAGGCAGCCGATCTTGCCGAGGCCGACGATGCCGAGCGTCTGGCCGGCGAGCTCGATGCCGGAGAACGCCTTCTTGCCGTCCTCGACCGACTTGTCGAGGTCCGCCGCCGCGGGGTCGAGCGCGCCGACGAAGCGCAGCGCCGGCGCGATCTGGCGCGCCGCCATCAGCATGCCAGCGAGCACCAGCTCCTTGACGGCGTTCGCGTTGGCACCCGGAGCGTTGAAGACCGGCACGCCGCGCTTGCTCATCGCCTCGACCGGGATGTTGTTGGTGCCCGCGCCGGCGCGGCCGATCGCGCGCACGCTCGCCGGGATCGGCGTCGCGTGCAGGTCGGCCGAGCGGACGAGGATCGCGACCGGATCGGTCACGTCCTTGCCGACGCGGTACAGCTCGGCCGGCAGGCGCGACAGGCCCGCGGGGGAGATCTGGTTGACGACCAGCACGCCGAGCTTGTCAGACATGCTCGGCCTCGAATGCCTGCATGTAGTCGACGAGCTTGCGGACGCCTTCGATCGGCATCGCGTTGTAGATGGAAGCGCGCATGCCGCCGACCGAGCGATGTCCCTTCAGCTGCACCATGCCGCGCGCCTGCGCACCCTTGAGGAAGGCTTCGTCGAGCGCTTCGTCCTTGAGCTTGAACGGCACGTTCATGAGCGAGCGGTCGGCGCGGGCGACCGGGTTGGCGAACAGGCTGCTGCGGTCGAGGAACTCGTACAGGACCTGCGCCTTGGCGCGGTTGTGCTCGGCCATCGCCGCGAGTCCGCCGCGTGACTTGATCCAGCCGAACACCAGCCCGGCGACGTAGATCGCGTAGGTCGGCGGCGTGTTGAGCATCGAGTCGGCGTCGGCCTGCAGCTTGTAGTCGAACGCCGAGGGCGTGAGCGGGTGCGCGTCGCCGATCAGGTCGTCGCGGACGATCACGATCGTGAGGCCCGCCGGGCCGATGTTCTTCTGCGCGCCGGCGTAGATCAGGCCGTACTTCGCGACCTCGACCGGCCGCGACAGGATGTCGCTCGACATGTCGGCGACGAGCGGCACGGCGCCGACGTCGGGAGTGAAGTGGTACTCGACGCCGCCGATCGTCTCGTTCGAGCAGATGTGGACATAGGCCGCGTCGGGGTCGAGCTGCCACGTCGCGCGCGCCGGAATGCTCGTGAAGCGGCTCGCCTCGCCGCTCGCGGCGACGTTGACCTTGCCGTACTTCTTCGCCTCGGCGATCGACTTCTTCGACCACTCGCCCGTGTGGATGTAGTCGGCGCCTGCCTTGCCGCGCATCATGTTCAGCGGCACGATCGCGTTCTCGCCGATCGCGCCGCCCTGCATGAAGAGCACCTTGTAGTTCGCCGGAATCGCGAGCAGCTCGCGCAGCAGCGCTTCGGCCTGTGCGTGGATGGCGATGAACTCCTTGCCGCGGTGGCTCATCTCCATCACCGACATGCCGCTGCCGTGCCAGTCGAGCATTTCGTCGGCCGCCTGGCGCAGCACGGAATCGGGCAGCACGGCGGGGCCGGCGCTGAAGTTGATGGCACGGGGCATCGAGGAGTCTCCGAGGTGAAAAGGCCGCCGCAGCGGCGCGCTGTCGGCGCCCGCAACGGATGCCGAATCTCGCGATGCTACGGCCGAGCGCCTTCGAGCAGCGGCAGCAGCTCGCTCTCGCCCGCGCGCGTCAAGGCGACGGCGCGGCCATGGTCGCGGCGCAGCCACCCGCGCGCGGTCAGGTGCAGGTAGAGCTCGTCGGCGAGCTGGCCGGCGAGATGGTCGCGCCGTTCCGACCAGTCGAGGCACGGATACGCGAAGCGCCGGCGCGCGCTCGGCGGCGACGGCGCGAGGCCGAGACGTGCGAGCCAGGCGTGGCCGCGCTCGCCGAGGGCGTAGCCGCTCGCCGTCGCGGTCAGACCGTGATCGCAGCGCAAGGCGTCGTACAGCGCGACGCCGAGCTGGCCGGCGAGGTGGCCGTAGCAGCAGCGCGCGTAGCGCAGGCGCTGGCGCTCGGGGTGCGCCCACGCCCGATCGTGCACGTCGCGCTCGGCGACGAGCGCGAGCGCCTCGAGCGCGTGCGCGACCTCGGCGTCGGCGAGCCGGTAGTAGCGGTGCCGCCCGCGCGGCTCGCAGACGACGAAGCGCGCGTCGGAGAGCTTGGCCAGATGGCCGCTCGCCGTCGCCGCCGTCACCGACGCGGCGCGCGCCAGCTCGCCCGCGCTCGCGTACTCGCCGCTCAGCAGATAGGCGAGCATGCGCGAGCGCGCCGGGTCGGCGACCATCGCGGCGACGCGCGCGAGGCGCGGCTCGTGTGCTTCGGCCATGGCGCGCATTGTCAGAGCAGCGTCGCGCGCGAGTCGGCCGGCGCCTCGTCGCGCTCGCTGAGGCCGTAGTCGCGCACGATCGTCGCCACGCGCAGCCGGTACGACGCGAACACCGCGTCGCGACCTTCCTGCTGCGCGCTCCGGTGCTGCGCCTGGCAGCGCCAGGCGCGCACCGCAGCCTCGTCGCGCCAGATGCTGAGCGACAAGTAGCGCCCGGGCCGGGTCAGGCTCTCGAAGCGCTCGATCGACACGAAGCCGTCGATCTGCTCGAGCGCGGGGCGGAGCGCCGCGGCGAGCTCGAAGTAGCGCGGCGCCGCACCCTCGCGCGGCTCGAGCTCGAAGATGACGGCGATCACGGCGCGACCTGGCGCGGCTGGTTGCGCGTCGCCGCGACGTCCTCGAGCCAGGTGCGCTCCTCGCGCAGGATGAAGCGCTCGGCGCTGGCACGCGCGAAGTTCGCGCGTCCTTCGTCGTCGGCGCGGAGCGCCGCGCGGTAACGCTCGTAGGCGGCCATGCTGTCGAAGCCGATCAGGCCCCAGGCGACGTCGTTGGTGCCTTCGTGGGGCAGGAAGTAGCCGATGAGCTCGCCGCCGCAGCGCGGGATGACGCGCGCCCACGTCTCGGCGTAGCCCCGGAAGGCGTCGCGCTGGAACGGATCGATCTGGTAGCGGATGAAGCAGGTGATCATGCGAAAGCCTTGAGCGCGGTGTCGAACGAAGACGCACTGTGCACCACCCGCTCGCGGCATTGTTTCGGCGCCCGCCGAATCGACGATCGACAATCGACAATCGGCGCGAGGAGGAGTCGCGATGGCGGCAGCGATCAGGCCTTTCCAGCTCCACGTCGGCGACGACGCGATCGACGACCTGCGCCAGCGTCTCGCGCGCACGCGCCTCCCCGACCAGGCGCCCGGCGAGCCATGGGCCGCCGGCACCGATGTGGCGTACCTGCGCGAGCTGCTCGAGCACTGGCGCACCCGCTTCGACTGGCGCGCCCAGGAAGCGGCGCTCAACGCGTTTGCGCAGTTCAAGGTCGCGCTGCACGGCATCGAGCTGCACTTCCTGCACGTCGAAGGCAAAGGCCCGGCGCCGTTTCCGCTCCTGCTCTCGCACGGCTGGCCGGGCTCGGTGTTCGAGTTCCTCGAGATCCTGCCTCGCCTCACCGACCCGGCGCGCTTCGGCGGCGACCCGGCCGATGCGTTCACGGTCGTCGCGCCGTCGCTCCCCGGCTATGGCCTCTCGTTCGCGCCCGGCCAGCCGCGTTTCGGGATCGAGCAGATCGCCGACTGTTTCGCGGCGCTGATGGGCGACGTGCTCGGCTACCGGCGCTTCGCCGCGCAGGGCGGCGACTGGGGTGCCTTCGTCGCCTCGCGCCTCGGTGCGGTCCACGCCGACAAGCTCGTCGGCATCCACCTCAACCTGCTGGCGATCAGACGCGATCCGAAGATGCGCGCCGACCCGACTCCGGAAGAACGCTCCTATCAGCGCGAGCTCGAGGCGTGGCTCAAGGAAGAGACCGGCTACCAGTGGATCCAGGGAACCCGGCCGCAGACGCTCGCTTTCGCGCTCACCGATTCGCCGGCCGGACTCGCGGCGTGGATCGTCGAGAAGTTTCGCGCCTGGTCGGACTGCGGCGGCGACGTCGAGAGCGTCTTCACCAAGGACCAATTGCTCGCCGACATCGCGCTCTACTGGTTCAGCGGCGCGATCGGCGCGTCGTTCTGGCCGTACTACGCGCGGATGCACGGGCCGTGGCCGATCCCCGACGGCGGCGTGCACGTGCCGATGGGCTATGCCGCGTTCCCGCGCGAGATCCTGCGCCCGCCGCGCTCGCTCGCCGAGCGCATGTACACCGACATCCGGCGCTGGACGGTGATGGACAAGGGCGGCCATTTCGCGGCGATGGAAGAGCCCGCGGCCCTGGCGCGCGAGATCGTCGAGTTCTTCCGGCCTTTGCGCGGCTGAACCGCCCGCGACGCGCCTAGCGCTCGGCGGCGAGCGCCTTCGCGCGATACGAGAGATCGACGTAGCGGTCGACGTCGCCGAGCGGGCGCGGCGGCTGGCCGTATTTCGCGCGCAGGGCGAGCACGGTGCCGAGCCCGGCCGGGTCGATCCCGAGGTCGCGCAGCAGGCCGCCGCGTTCGGCGAGCAAGGTCTCGGCGGCGCGTTGCGCGAGCGCCGGCGTCATGTCGCGCAGGTTGGCCACGAGCAGCGCCTCGCCGCCGCCGCGATTCGCCGGATCGACGAGCCACTGCATCGCCTGGCGGTAGGCGCGCAGGAAGCCGATCAGCGCCGCTTCGTGGCCGCGCGCCCACGAGCGGCGCACGAAGCCGCTCGTGCCGAGGTAGGGCCCGAGCGTGTCGGCGGTCGCGAGGACATGCAGGCCGCGCTCGGCGGCGACGATGTCGAACGGCGTGCGCAGCAGCGTCGCGTCGTAGGTGCCGGCGACGAGCCCGGCGAAGCGCAGCTCGGTCGCGCCGCCGCGCACGAGCGTCACCTCGCTATCGGCGACGCCGTTCGCCTGCAGCAGCGCGCGCAGGACGAACGCGAAGCCGGTATTGAGCGAGTCGACGGCGAGCTTCCTGCCGCGCAGGTCAGCCATCGTGCGCAGCGGGGCTTGGGCGACGACGCTGAGAAAGCCGTGGTCGACTCCCATCACCGCGACCATGTCGGGGTCCTCGAGCGGCGGCCCGTCGCCCTGGCCCTCCTGGTAGGCGACCAGGTTGTCGATCGCGGCGAGCGCGATGTCGTAGCGGCCCTTCATCAGCCCATCGACGAGCGCGGCCGATCCCGGCGTGTACGAGAGCTGCACCGCGAGCCCTTGCTGCTCGAAGAAGCCTTGGCGCTGCGCCGCCCAGAGCGGCAGGTTCCAGCCGCCGGCGAACGCGACCACGCGCAAGGGAGCGACCTGCGCCGGGGCCGAGGCGCCAGGCGCCTGCGCCCACGCCACCGTCGCGAGCACGAGCGCGAGCGCGAAGGTCGTAAGGAAGCGCAGCGCTTTCATCCGTGCGTCGCCGTCGTTTCGCGCGTCGCTCGATGCTCGCCGAGGACGCGGTCGAGAAACGCGGCGATGGCCGCATCGACCGTCGCCGGATCGGTCACCGGCCCCATGTGGCCGAGCGACTCGAACTCGACGAGCTCGGCCTCCGGCAGCGTGCGCGCCAGCAGGCGCGTCACGCCGTGCGCCGCTGCGGTCGAGCGCTTCCCCGAGAGGTAGAGCACCGGCATGGCGAGCGATGCGAATGCGGCGAGCGGCGTCGCTTCGCCGAACAGGGCATGGCCCCAGCGCCGCACGTTGGCGACTTGCGCCGCGAGCTGCGGCTTGCGCTGCTCGGGGACGCTCTCCCAGCTGCCTTCGCCGCTCCAGTAGTCGATGAAACGGCGCGCCGCGCCGTGCCGGTCGGCGGCGTCGAGCGCGAGCGAAGCGTCGGCGACCGCGTTGCGGATGCCGTCGGCGTCGTTCGGCCGCGCCGAAGTCTGCTCGATGAGCGCGAACAGCGTCGGCTCGTAGAGCACGAGCGCGGCGACGCGGCGCGGGTCGGCGAGCGCAGCCTTCAGTGCGACCGCCGCGCCATACGAGTGCCCCACCAGCACCAGCGGCGACCCCGCCGCGGCGAGCACCGGCGCGAGCAGCGCGACCTCGTCGGCGAGCGTGATGACGCGGTCCGAAGGCCACTCGGGGCTGGCGCCGGCGCCGTAGAGGTCGGCCGCGAGCACGCGAAAGCGCGGCGCGAGCAGCTCGGAAAGGTGACGCCACTGCGCCGAGCTGCTGGCGTTGGCGTGCAGGCAGACCACGCCGGTCCCGGTGCCACCCGTGTCGCGGACGTGGGCCATGGCGCGTCGCGTCTCGGTCGTTGCCGTCATGGCGCGCATCTTCGCTGCATTCGCTCTCGGGCGCTCGCGCGCCGCGTCCGGGATCGTTGCCCGATCGTCCGCGCGACGGAGCGCGGCCGCGCGCGGCGTTCGAGATGCGGACGATCGGACAGGCAACGGTGACGCGCAGACAGGACGTGCAGGACCTCCGCGCCGCACAGTGACGCCATGCACTCGATCACCGACGTTTCCGTTGCACCTCTCGCCGCTGCGCCGCGGCTTCTCGCACCCACCGCGACCGGCGCCATGTGGGGCGCGACGCTCACCGCGGCTGCGCTCCTGATGGTCACGATGGGAACGCGCCAGTCGATGGGCCTGTTCCTCTCGCCGATCAACACCGCGACCGGGCAGGGCATCGCCGCGATCAGCTTCGCGATGGCCGCCGGCCAGCTCGTCTGGGGCGTCGCGCAGCCGGTCGCGGGCGCGGTCGCCGATCGCTGGGGCCCGGGGCGCGTGCTCGCGGCCGGCATCGTCACGCTCGCGGTCGGCATGGCGGTCACGCCGTTCATGACCAGCAGCGCGGGCCTGGTGCTCGCGCTCGGCGGGCTCGCGGCCGCAGGCTCGGGTGCAGGAAGCTTCTCGGTGCTGATCGCCGCGACCGCGGGGCGCGTCGCGCCCGACAAGCGCGGCCTCGCGTCTGGCGTGATCAACGCCGGCGGCTCGTTCGGCCAGTTCGTCTTCTCGCCGCTCGCGCAGTGGCTGATCCGCGCCACCGGCTGGATGGGCGCGCTCTGGACGCTCGCGGCGATCACGCTCGCGGCGCTGCCGCTCGCGGGCGCCCTGCGCCGCCGGCCGATCGACAAGTCGCTGCCGACACCGGGCGCCGCCGCGGGCGGGATCGGCGCCGCCGTGCGCTCATCGCTCGTCGACCGCAACTACCTGCTTCTGAGCGCGGGCTTTTTCACCTGCGGCTTCCACATCTCCTTTCTCGTCACCCACCTGCCGGGAGAAGTGAACCTGTGCGGCCTGCCGACGAGCGTCGCGAGCTGGTCGCTCGCTCTGATCGGCCTCGCGAACATCGCCGGCAGCGTCCTCGCCGGCTGGTGGGTGCAGCGCCTGCCGAGCAAGAACATCCTCGCCGGACTGTATGCGTCGCGCGCGCTGCTGATCCTCGCCTACCTGGCAGCACCGCGAACCGCATCGACCTTCTACCTGTTCGCGATCGGCCTCGGCTTCACCTGGCTCGCGACCGTCCCGCCGACCGCGGCAATCGTCGGCAAGCTGTTCGGCATCCGCTACCTCGCGACGCTGTTCGGGCTGACGCTGCTGTCGCACCAGGTGGGCGGATTCTTCGGCGCGTGGCTCGGCGGAATCGCGATCACGCACCAGGGCAGCTATCGCTGGATGTGGGTCGCCGACGTCGTGCTCGCGGCGTCCGCGGCACTCGTCAACCTCGCGCTCCGTGAACCGCGGAGCGGTGCGCCAGCGCCGGCGCCGGCATGAAGAACGTCGTGCGAACGCTTGCCGTGACGATGCTCGCGGTCGCCTGCGCGGTCGTCCTCAGCGTTGCCTCGCCTGGCGATGCGAGCGGGGCAGCACGTGCATCCGACGCCGCCCCGATGCAGCCGCCGGGGGCGGCGACGAACCGCGACGCGCGGTGTCACATCGCGCGCCGCAGCAGCGCGACCGCATAGACGATGAACGCGATCCAGCCGATCGTGAACAGCAGCGTGCGCGCCCGGAACTGGCCGAAGCCGCTGGTGTGGACCACCGCGTGGGCAAGGCGCGCGTAGAAGTAGATCGCCGCACACGCGACCGTGAGGCCGGTGTGCACGTTCATCAGCTGTCCGGTGAGGACGACCGCCGCGAACGGCGCGAAGTTCTCGACCGCGTTCTGATGCGCACGGTTGGCGCGGTTCACCCACGGCGGCAGCGGATCTGCCGGGGCGACCCGGTAGGTCTCCGGCGTGAGCGGGCCACGCGTCTTGACGTAGCCGATCACGACCGGGATCCATAACAAGCCGGTGAGGACGGTGGTGAGCAGGAGGTAGACGAGCTCGGTGTTCATGGGCGATCCCTCGCAGAGTTGGCGCGGGCGAAGCATGGGACCGTCGCGCGATCTCTGCAAGGAATCATTCAAAGATGTTGCGAGATCGCGCCGAATCGCTGCTCGCACGCTCCACCATCGGTCACTGGAAAAGCGCGAGCATCCTCTCGAGTGCCATCGTGAACGGCGTTTCCATCATCGGCAACGTCGCGAGCACGCCGGCGAGGCCGACGCCGAGGGTGATCGGAAAGCCGATCGCGAAGATGTTCATCTGCTGCGCGACGCGCGAGATGACGCCGAGGACGAGGTTGGTGAAGAGCAGCATCGCCACCAGCGGCAGCGCGATCCACAGGCCGAGCCGAAAGATCTCGGCGCCCCAGCGCTGCGGCTCGAGCGCGCGCAGGAACGCGAACGGGTCGCCCGCGACCGGGAAGGCGGTGAAGCTCTGCACGACCGCGGCGATGACGAGCAGGTGGCCGCCGCTGACGATGAAGAGCCACGCGATCGATACGCCGTAGAAGCGGCTCACCGCGGTCTCGTCGCCGCCGCTCATCGGGTTGAAGAAGCTCGCGAAGTTCATCCCCATCTGCAGGCCGATCACTTCGCCTGCGAACTCGACTGCGGTGACGACGATCCGCACCGCAAAGCCGAGCGAGACGCCGACCAGCACTTGCTGGACGACCGCGAGCACGGCCGCCGCCGAGTCGAGCGCGATCGGCGCGATCGGCGGGATCGACGCCTGCGCGCAGAACGCGACCAGGAACGCGAGGCCGATGCGCACGCGCGTCGGCACCGCGCTCTGCGCGATCACCGGCAGCGCGCTGAAGAGCGAGACGACGCGCAGGAACGGCCAGAGGATCGGCGTCACCCAGGCGAGGACGTCGGCCTCGGTGAACGTGAGCATCGAGCGCTCCGACTCAGGAGACGACGGTCGGGATCGACTGCAGGGTGCGTTGCAGGAACTCGACCAGCGAGGTCAGCATCCAGGGGCCCGCGATCGCCAGCACGGCGACCGCGGCGACGATCTTCGGCACGAACGAGAGCGTCGCCTCGTGGATCTGCGTCGCCGCCTGGAAGATGCTGACGACCAGGCCGACGGCGAGCACCGTGAGCAGGATCGGCGCCGAGATCATCAGCAGCACGTAGAGGCTCTGCTGGCCGAGGGTGAAGACCTGTTGCGAGTCCATCGTGCGGGCGCTAGGTGTTGAAGCTGGCCGCGAGCGAGCCGAGCAGCAGGTTCCAGCCGTCGGCGAGCACGAACAGCATCAGCTTGAATGGCAGGGCGATCAGCACCGGCGACAGCATCATCATGCCGAGCGACATCAGCACGCTGGCGACGATCATGTCGATGATCAGGAACGGCAGGAAGACGAGGAAGCCGATCTGGAACGCGCTCTTCAGCTCGCTCGTCACGAACGCTGGAACGAGCACCTTGAACGGCACTTCGGCGGTCGGCACCGACGGGTCGATCCGCGCCAGCTTGGCGAACAGCATCGCGTCGGCCTGGCGCGTCTGCTTCAGCATGAAGCCGCGCACCGGGCTCTCGCCGCGCTTGAGCGCTTCGGCGAAGTCGATCTTGCTCTCCGCGTAGGGCTGGTAGGCGTCGGCGTAAACCTTGTCGATCGTCGGCCCCATGACGAAGAACGTCAGGAACAGGCTCAGGCCGATCACGACCTGGTTCGGCGGCGCCGCCTGCGTGCCGAGCGCCTGGCGCAGGAGGCTCAGCACGATGACGATGCGCGTGAAGCTCGTCATGAGCAGGAGGACAGCCGGCAGGAAGCTGAGCGCGGTGAAGAAGAGGAGCGTCTGGATCGGCACCGAGTAGCTGGTGCTGCCGGCGCTCGTGCCGACGACGAGCGGCAGCGCCGCGCCGGCGGCAGCCGGCGGTGTCTGTGCCGCCGCGGGCAGGGCGACGACGACGAGCGCGACTGCGGCAAGAACGACCAGCGCGAGCCACGCGACGCGCCGGTGCGCCGGCCGGCGCAGTTGCGTGTCGAGCTCGGCGTCGCCGCGCCGGTGCTCGGCGAGGGCGATGCGCTCAGCGGGCACCGTCGCCCCCGTTGTCGGGCTTGCGCAGGCGCGCGAAGATCTGCGCGAATGCGGGATGTGCCGGCTGCGCACCGGGTTCGTTCGGCGCGGCGATCGATTGCGGCGCCATCGTGTGCAGCGTCGTGATTGCCGTCGGCGTCACGCCGAGCACGAGCCAGCGCCGCTCGTCGCCGCTGCCGATCTCGACCGTGACGATCCGCTGCGAGGTCGAGAGCGGCAGCATCGCGACGCTCTTCATCACGCCCGCGCCGCCGGCTCCCCCGAGCGGCGTCCGCTTGAGCAGCCAGAGCGCGAGCGGAATCGCCGCGAGGATCGCCGCGAACCACAGCAGCGCGCTCAGGCCGTTCGGCATCGTCAGCAACTCGATAGAGAAGAGAGGAAGGAGGCGATCAGCCGCGGCTCAGCCGGCGCATGCGCTCGCTCGGCGTGACGATGTCGGTCAACCGGATGCCGAACTTGTCGTTGACGACGACGACCTCGCCTTGCGCGATCAGGTAGCCGTTGACGAGCACGTCCATCGGCTCGCCGGCCATCGCCTCGAGCTCGACGACCGAGCCCTGCGCGAGCTGCAGGATGTTCTTGATCGGGATCCGCGTCCGGCCGAGCTCGACGGTGAGCTGGACCGGGATGTCGAGGATCATGTTGATGTCG
>DASXXO010000127.1:0-5884 GCA_036503045.1 Caldimonas sp.
CATGAACCGGTCGACGGCGCCCGGCGTGTCGAACGGAAGCCAGAGCTGGCGGTCGCCCTCGCAGAGCAGCGGCTGGCCGGCCGCGCGGCCGGTCGCGGTCCCGTGCGTGAGCACGAACCGGATGTCGGGCCGGAGCGCGCGCAGCGCGTCGAGGAGCGGCGCCGCGGCGCGCGTCTCGCCGAGCGAGACCGCATGGATCCACAGCGCTCCGGGCGCGACGTCGCTGCGCTGGAGGCCGAAGCGCTCGCCGATCGCCGTTGCATAGAGCGGCTCGCGCCGACCGCGCCAGCGCAGGCGAAGCCAGTACAGCGGCACCGCGAAGCGGAGCAGCAGCGAATAGCCGGCACGCGCAAGTCGCTGGCGCGGCGTCGTGCTCACGCGCGCGGCCCCGCCGCGGCGCGCGCGCGCACGGCGTCCTGCACCGCTCTCCATGCGCTCCAGACGGCGCCGACGGTCGGCGTCGGATCGCCTTCGACCGCGACCTGCAGTCCCGCGCCGTGGCGCGGCTGCGGCCCGGTGCGCCACGCCGTCGGGAAGTTGTAGATCTGCACGTGCGGCAAGCCGAGCGCGACGGCGATGTGGCTCGGTCCGCTGTCGATGCCGATCGCCCCTTGAACGACGGCGAGCCGGTCGATGAACGCGCCGAGCTCCATCGCCGGCCACACCGCGCAGCGCGCACCGCCGATCGCCTCGGCGATGACCTTCGCGCGCGCACCCTCGGCGCCGCCGGCCTGCGGCAGTGCGACGCTCCAGCCTTCGTCGACGAGGCGGCGGCCGAGCTCGATCCAGTGCGCATCGGGCCAGAGCTTGTCGTCGCGCGACGTGCCGTGGATGAGGACGACCGTGCGCGCGCTGTCGGGCGCAGCGAGCGCGCGCGCGCGCAGGCCGAACGACGGCGGCGTGTCGACGCGCGTGCCGAGCGCCTTCGAGACCAGCTCGCGCGCGCGATCGAGCGCGTGGCTGTGCGGCTCGACCCGGATCGCGTGCGTCGCCAGCACGCGTGCCGGCCACTCGTGGCTCGCGCCGTCGGTGCGGTTCGCAAGCGCGAAGCTGGGCCCGCGCGCGAGCACCGCGATCAGCGCGGCCTTGGTCAGCCCCTGCAGCTCGAGGACGGCGTCGTAGCGCTCGCGCCGCAGGCGCCGAACGAAGGCGCGCGCCTCGGCGCGCGTTTGCGCGCGCCACCAGCCCTCGCTCGTCCAGCGGCGCAGCGCGCACTCGATCACCTGGGCGATGCCGTCGACGCGGGCGACGAGCGGCGCGAACGCCGGCTCGACGACCCAGTCGATCCGCGCGCCCGGATGCGCGGCGCGGATGTCGGCGACGACGGGCAAGGTGTGGACGACGTCGCCGAGCGACGACAGCTTGACGATCAGGACGCGCATGTTCTGCGGGCCCGGCACGCGCGGGCGCCCCCGAGTCAATGCGCCGGCGCCTGCACTTCGGCGTCCGGCTTGACCGCGCGCAGCGCCGCCATGCAGTCGCGCTCGATGCGCTGCAGCGACTCCGGCGTCGTCCCTTCGAAGCGCAGCACCAGCACCGGCGTCGTGTTCGACGCGCGGACG
This sequence comes from Caldimonas sp., assembly GCA_036503045.1. GTDB lineage: Bacteria > Pseudomonadota > Gammaproteobacteria > Burkholderiales > Burkholderiaceae_C > Schlegelella_A. The sequence goes on from DASXXO010000127.1 coordinate 1,563, forward strand.
AGCCCGAAGCCGTCGTCGTACTCGACGCGCACGCCGTCGATCGTGACGACCTCCTTCGCGCCCGGGAACTTCGCCTCCGCGCGCAGGCGGGCGACGACCTCGGCCGGCTCGCCTTCCGCGCAAGCCACGTTGAGCTCGGGCGTCGCAAAGCTCGTCGGCAGCGCGTCGAGGACGGCGCTCGGGTCGGCGCTCGCGCTGACGATCTCGAGCAGGCGTGCCGCGGTGTAGGTGCCGTCGTCGAAGCCGTACCAGCGCTCGCTGAAGAAGATGTGGCCGCTCATCTCGCCGGCGAGCGGCGCGCCGGCCTCGCGCATCTTGGCCTTGACCAGCGAGTGGCCGGTCTTCCACATCAGCGGCACGCCGCCGGCGGCGCGGATCACGAGCGCGGTCTGCTGCGAGCACTTGACGTCGAAGATGACGGTCGCGCCGCGCTGGCGCTTCAGCACGTCGCGCGCGAACAGCATCAGCTGGCGGTCGGGGTAGACGATCTGGCCGCTCTTGGTGACGACGCCGAGCCGGTCGCCGTCGCCGTCGAACGCGAGGCCGAGCTCGGCGTCGCCGCTTCGAACGAGGCGCGCGAGCTCGGTGAGGTTCTCGGGCTTGCTCGGATCGGGATGGTGGTTCGGAAACTCGCCGTCGACCTCGGAGTAGAGCTCGTGCACGGTGCAACCGAGCGCGCGCAGGATGCCGGGCGCCGATGCGCCGGCGATGCCGTTGCCCGAATCGACCGCGACCGTCATCGGCCGCGCGAGCCGGCAATCGCCGACGATCCGCGCCGTGTATTCGGCGAGGATGTCCATCGTCGCGGTGCGGCCGCGGCCGTGGAAGACGTCGTCGGCTTCCATGCGCCGGCGCAGGCGCTGGATCTCCTCGCCGTGGATCGCGCGCCCGGCGAGGACCATCTTGAAGCCGTTGTAGTCCTTCGGGTTGTGGCTGCCGGTCACCTGCACGCCGCTCGAGCAGCCGTGCGCGCCGCGCGTCGCCGCGACGTAGTAGAGCATCGGCGTCGTCACCGGGCCGAGGTCGACGACGTCGAGGCCGGTCGACGCGAGGCCGCGCACGAGCGCGGACGAGAGCGCCGGGCCGGAGACGCGGCCGTCGCGGCCGACCGCGACGGCGCGCTCGCCGGCGGCGAGCGCCTCGCTGCCGAACGCGCGGCCGAGTTGCTCGGCGAAGCGCTCGTCGATGTTCTTGCCGACGGTGCCACGGATGTCGTAGGCCTTGAAGACCGAAGCGCTGACGTGCATAGAAGGCCGGTTCCCAGGTGCGGGCGGATTGTAGGGACCGGTCGCGCGTGGTCGTCGCGCAGCGCGCGCCTCAAGTCGGCGCCGCTGCGGTCGATATTGCCTGATCCGCCCTCCCCGAGATCCCGTGCACCATCGTCTTCTTCCCCTCTGCGTCCTGCTCTGCGCCCTGCCGGCGCTCCTGCTCGCCGGCTGCAAGAAGGCCGACCCACCCGCACCTGCGCGCACCGCCCAGGCCGCGCCGCAGCCGCGCAAGGCCGACAAGGCCGAGCCGCGCGAGCGCCGCGAATACACCGACATGCCGACCGGCACGCCGACCTACACCCAGACGACCGACCAGGCGATCGCCGCCGAGGCGCAGCGCGGCGGGCCGCGCGGCGAGGCGCGCATCTTCGAGAACCCCGAGGAGCTCGCCGAGCTGTCGCGCGGCCACGCGCCGAAGTACATGAACGGCCAGTTCCGCTACTACCTCGCGAGCGTCGCGATGGTGCCGCCGCAGGGTGCTTGCACGACGCCGCTGCTCGCGGTCAACGTCGCGATCGAGAACCTGCACGGAACGCCGACCGCGGCGATCTACGGCGAGTTCACCTTCACGCAGGTGGTCGGCGGCGACGGCTCTTCGCTCACCGAGACGGTCGCCGTGCCGTATCGCGCCGACATCATCGGCCCGTTCTCGAACAAGCAGGGCGGCTTCGTCTACGCGACCGCGTACCTCCAGCAGGCCGACATCGTGCGTGACGGCGAGCGCTGGGCCCAGATCGCCGCGATCGAGCCGAGGCGGCTCAAGGTCTGGTTCCGGCCGGAGGCCTTCTACTACGCCGACGGCACCCAGTACGGGATCCGCACCGGCAAGGTCGCTGCGCAGCGCGAGGTCATGACCTGCGGCGGCAGCGAAGGCGCCCGCTCGCTCCTCAAGTAGCGGCGGCCTGCGCGCCGAGGCGCGCCGCGAGCCAGCGGCAGAGCGCGCTCGCCGGGTCCGTGAAGCCGTCGATCGCCGAGAAGTGGTTCTTCCCTGGCTGCGCCAGCAGCTCGCCGCGATTGCCCGCCCCGACCCAGGCGGCCTGGTATTCGCTCGACTGGCGCGCGAACTCCGCGCTCTCGTCGGCGCCGTAGGTGACCAGCACCGGCGTGGCACATGACCGCACGGCGAAGAGCGGCGAGTTGCGGCGGATCACACCGTCGTCGAGCTGGATCGAGGGCTGCAGGTAGCTGTGTCGCAGCGGCTCGAGGTCGTAGATGCCGGCGACGAGAACGGCCGCCGCGAGCGGGTCGCGCGCGATCCCGTAGTCCTCGTCCCAGCGCGTCTGGAGGCACATCGCGCCCAGATGGCCGCCCGCCGAATGGCCGCCGACCGCGACCCGTGACGGCTCGCCGCCGTGCCCGCCGATGTTGCCCAAGGTCCAGGCGAGCGCGGCGCGGCACTGGCGCACGATCTCGTCGATCGTCACCCTCGGGCAGAGCGCGTAGTCGACGAGAACGGTCGTGATGCCGAGCGGCACGAGGCCGAGCGCGACCAGGCTGTAGTCCTTGGCCGAGAAGCGCCGCCAGTAGCCGCCGTGGATGAAGACGAACACCGGGGCGCCCGGGTGCTCGGCGGGGAAGACGTCGAGCGTCTCGGCGAGCGTCGGGCCGTAGCGGATGTCGAGCGTGCAGCGCAGCCGGGCGCGCGCTTCGGCGCTCTGCTCGGCATGGCGGCGCAGCCGCTCGGCCGAGTCGGCGACGGCGGCGCCGGCGTTGTACTGCGCGTCGATCTCCTCGGCGCTGGTGAAGTGTCGGTAGAGCGGGGCCGGCATGGCGGCGAGTCTAGGGGAGCGCCCCGCATTCCGCGCCCGACCGGCAGCGCCTAGACTCGTCGCATGGCAGCGCCACAGCGCGCCACGCCCTTTCGTACAGAGGCCAGGATGGATGTCAACGCACTCGTCGAGCCCGACCGGGTCCACCGGACGGTCTACACCGACCAGCAGATCTTCGACGCCGAGATGGAGCGCATCTGGGAGCGCATCTGGGTCTACTGCGGCCACGAGTCGCAGGTGCCCGAGCGCGGCGACTACTACGCGGTGACGATCGGCCGCCAGCCGATGATCATGGTGCGCCAGGGCGACGGCTCGGTGCAGGTGCTCTACAACCGCTGCCCGCACCGCGGCACCCAGCTCGTCGGCAACCTCAAGGGCTCGACCGGCAGCGCGTTCGTCTGCTCGTACCACGCCTGGAGCTTTCACCTCGACGGCAGCGTGCGCGCGATCCCGCTCGCCAAAGGCTACGAAGGGACGCGGATGACGCGCGACAACCCCGACTGCGGCATGAAGCGCGCAGCGCGCGTCGCGAGCTACCGCGGCTTCGTGTTCGCGAGCCTTGCGGCCGACGGCCCCTCGCTCACCGAGTTCCTCGGCGAGGCGAAGATCGCGTTCGACGACATGTGCGACCGCTCGCCGCTCGGCGAGGTCGAGGTCGTGCCGATCTGCCATCGCGTCATGCAGCACTCGAACTGGAAGTTCTTCATGGAGAACCAGCTCGATGCGCTCCACCCGTCGGTGACGCACCAATCGACCGGCATCTCGGCGGGCCGGGTCGAGAAGCGCCTCAAGGCCGAGAAGGGAGCCGCGCCGCTCTACTACCACTACCTGTCGACCTTCGCGTCGAGCTTCGAGCAGTGGGACTCGGTGCAGACGATCAACTTCCCGCGCGGCCACGGCATCCTGAAGGCCTACATGGGGCTGCGTCCGCGCGACCCCGACACGCTCGAGTACGAGGCGCTGCTGAGGAAGGCGTACGGCGAGGAGAAGATGGAGGAATACCTCTCGCGCAGCATCCACCACGTGCTCGTCTATCCGTACCTCTCGGTGCAGTCGCCGCTCCAGCAGCTGCGCTGCATGCGCCCGGTCGGACCGGACAAGACGATGTCGGAGATCTGGCACTTCCGTCTCAAGGGCGCGCCCGAGGCGATCTACCGCAGGAGCCTCTGGTACTACAACCTCGTCAACTCGCCGGCGACGATGATCAACGCCGACGACCTCGAGAACTGGACCAAGGGCCAGTGGGGGCTGCAATCGAACGGCGGCGACTGGGTGAGCTTTCACC
>DASXXO010000128.1:0-3130 GCA_036503045.1 Caldimonas sp.
GCGCTGCGTCTTGCCGAGCCGTTCGTTGGCCCACGCGCGTAGACGCTCGGCGTCGATCGCCGCGCCTTGGTGCGCGACGACCCACGCCGCCGGCGTCTCGCCCCAGCGCGCGGACGGCACTCCGGCGACCGCCGCCTCGGCGACCGAAGGATGTTCGCGCAGCACCGCCTCGAGATCGCTCGGATAGAGGTTGAAGCCGCCGCTGATGATCATGTCTTTGCGCCGATCGACCAGCGTCAGGAAGCCGTCTTCGTCGAAGCGGCCGATGTCGCCGGTGCGGATGAAGCGCTTGCCCGAAGGGTCGAACCATTCGGCCTCGGCGCTCTTCTCGGGTTGCCCGTGGTAGCCCGCCATCATCCCCGCGGAATGGCCGACGACTTCGCCGGTCGCGCCGCGCGGCAGCTCGCGGCCGTGCTCGTCGATCAGGCGGATGTCGTGTCCTTCGACGGGCTGGCCGACGGTGTGGAGCTTGCCCGGGTGCTCGTGCGCGGCGAGGATGCACGTGCCGCCGCCCTCGGTCATGCCGTAGAACTCGACCAGCCCGCCAGGCCAGCGCGCGAGCACGTCGGCCTTGAGCGCTGCCGCGAACGGCGCGCTGGTGCAGAACTTCATGCGAAAGGACGTGAGGTCGTGCGCGCCGAAGCGCGGGCTCGCCATCAGCCGCTGATACTGGACCGGGACGAGCATCGTGTGCGTGACGCGATGGCGTTCGGCGAGCGCGAGGTAGCGGTCGACGTCGAACTTGTCCATCAGGACCACGGTGCCGCCGAACGCGATCGTCGGAAAGAAGACGACCAGCGTCGTGTTCGAGTAGAGCGGCGTCGCGAGCAGTGTCACGGTGTCGCGGCCGTAGCCGAAGTGGCCGCCGCGCATCACGTGCGTCCAGCGCATGCCGTGCGGCTGGACGATGCCTTTGGGCGTTCCGGTCGTCCCCGACGAGTAGATGATGTTGAACGGCATGCCGGGGCGGATCTCGACCGGCCGCGGCGTGCTTGCCGCGGGCGCGAGCCAGCGCTCGAACGGCGTCCCGTCCGCTTCGTCGTCGAGCGCGACAAGCGCCGGCGCGGCGGCGCCCGCGCGTCCGGCGAGCACGGGCGCTGCGCTGATGTCGACGAACAGCAGCCGCGCCCGCGCATCGCCGACCATCGACCGGAAGCTCGCCGGCGTGACCGACGCGGCGAGCGGAGCGACGACGACACCGGCGCGCAGCGCGCCGAGAAAGAGCGCCGCGTAGCGCACCGAGTTGCGGCCGCAGATCGCGATCGCCTGGCCGGGCGCGACGGCGTCGCGCTGCAGGCTCGCGGCGACGCGGTCCATGAGCGCGTCGAGCTCGCCGTAGGCGAGCGACGCGCCACCCGTCTCGACGATCGCCTCTTGATGCGGGAGAGCGGCCGCGTGCTCGCGCACGAGCTCGGCGATCGCGCGAAATGGCGGGTCGGTGCTGGGCGCCGCCGAGGGGGCCGGTGCTTGCGTCATGGCGGATCCGGAGGCGCGAGCGGCCGCACCATGCGGTCGAGGAGATGCTCGAGCGCGCTCTCGAGATCGTCGCACCGGCCGGTGTGCACCGCCGAGGTCTGGATGATCGTGCTGCGCGGCGCGACCAGCCAGTGGAAGCGCTCGCGCAGCGTGAGCTTGCCGATCGCGCCGGCGCCGGCGCCGCCGCTGCACACCGCGGCGAGCGCCGCGAGCGCCGCGCGCACCGCGCTCAGGTCGATCTTCGGATCGAGCGCCCGGAGCCGCGTCTCGTCGAGCGCGAAGCGCGCTGCGAGGAAGCTCTCGGCGTCCGACGAGACGATCGCGCCGACGTTGACGAACTCGCCCCGCTCGACGCGCGGGACGACGCGGACGATCGCGTAGTCATACGTGCAGCGATCGGGCACGTTCGGCCTCCTGTGCGAATGCGCGCGGCGGCGCGAGCCTGAGCGTCAGGTAGCGGGCGTAGGCGGCGCGCTGCGCTGCCTTGTCTTGCGCCGACGGGTCGTCTGTGAGCCACTCGTCGGGAATCAGCGCCGCGACGGCGTCGATGCGCTGGGCGGTCAACGTGGCGCTCATGGTCCGGTCGGCAGCGCCGAGCCGGGTCGCCAACGGCAGCAGGACGTGGTCCTTGATCGCCGCGAATGGGTTCGTCGCGCGCTCGTCGAACTCGCTCGATGCATGGTGGAAGTAGAGCGCCGCGCCATGGTCGATCAGCCAGAGGCGATCGTGCCAGACGAGCATGTTGGCGTTGCGCGGCGTGCGGTCGAGGTTGCTCACGAAGGCGTCGAACCAGACGATGCGCGACGCGAGCTCGGCGTCGGGCTGCCACGCGAGCGGATCGAACGCGGCCGCGCCGGGCAGGTAGTCGAGCGCGAGGTTGAGCGCGGGCGCGCCGTCGCTCAGCTCCGCGCTGGCGCGGATCAGGTCCTGGATCTCGGGGTCGGGCTCGGTGCGCGCGAGGTCGGCGTCGATCAGGGCGAAGACGATCTCGGGCACGGGCAGGCCGGCGGCGCGCGCGAGCTCGCCGGCGACGAGCTCGGCGATCAGCGCGCGCGGGCCCTGGCCGGCGCCGCGGAACTTGAGCACGTAGAGGCCCTCGTCGTCGCCTTCGACGATCGCCGGCAGCGAGCCGCCCTCGCGCAGCGGCGTCACGTAGCGGGTCGCGCGCACCGTCCTCACGTCGCCTCCGGCGAAATGAGCGCGTGCGTGCGGTAGGCCATGAACGCGAGATAGGCGGCGAGCCCGAAGTACACGGCGAGGATTTCGATGCGGCGACGCGCCGGGACCGCGTAGTAGCTCTGGTTCTCGGGCGCGTCGGGGTCGTACTTCCAAGCCCTGGCGAGCTGCGGCGCGGCGAGCAGGCCGATCAGGATCAAGAGCGGGTTCGGATGCCACAGGAACATGGCGCCGAGGAGCGGAACGCCGACGAACCAGATGCGCGGCGAGAGCACGGCGGTGACGCGGCCGCCGTCGAGCGGCGAGATCGGCAGCAGGTTGAAAAGGTTGAGAAAGAACCCCGAGTAGGCGACCGCCATCAGCCAGCGCGGCCCCTCGTCGGCAGCGGCGAGATAGCAGAGGATCGCCGCGACGGTGCCGACCACCGGGCCGGCGAGGGCGACGTAGGCTTCCGTCTCGACGTCGCGCGGCTGCTCCC
>DASXXO010000129.1:0-5521 GCA_036503045.1 Caldimonas sp.
CGAAGGAAGCGCTCGTACAGCGCGCCCGGGCCGGCGGAGCGCATCGCCTCGGCGACGAACTGCAGCTCGCCGCGCGGCTCGTAGACGCCGAGCCTGCCGCGCAACTCGACCCGCTGGCCGTCGGCCGGGCTGAAGTCGAGCAGCGACGCGGCACGCCGGAACATCGCGCAGCGCAGCGACGCGGAGTTGCCGGCGTCCTTCAGCGTGAAGTAGCAATGCCCGCTCGCGGCGCGCGAGAAGCTCGCGATTTCGCCACTGACCCAGCAGGCTGGAAAGCCCTCCTCGACCAGCGAGGCGACCGCCTGGACGAGCGCCGAGACGCTCCAGACGCGCGTCCGTGGGCGCTCTGCAGAGAGCTCATCCATCGTCGAAGCGGCATCCGGCGCGGGCCGACAACTCCACAGCGGCCCTGGTGCTGGTGCTGCGAACCATTCCGACCCGGACAGGCACGGTGCTACTGAGCAAGTCGTTGATATTCAATCACTTTTTCGTGCCCGGTTTTTAGGCAAGAGGTCCAGCAGGGCCATCTGCCCGGGCGATCGGGGTTCGGCAAGGGGTGTTGTCCACAAAGTTTTCCACCCCTTCCGCAGCGCCTCTTCGTCGCTTCGAAACGGTGCGGTCGTCCGGTATGTCACGGGTGGCGCGCGCTCGTTTCGAACGGCGCCGACGGAACGCCATAATCCACGCGACTTTGCGGCACCGCCGCCTTCGCTCGACGGAAAGGGCCATATTGCTTTCGATCATACAAGCCGCCGGTTGGCCCATCTGGCCGCTGCTCATCTGCTCGATCGCCGCTCTGGCACTGGTCATCGAACGCTTCTCCAGTCTGCGCCTGGCCCGCATCGCGCCGACGCGGCTGCTCGACGAAGTGATCTCCGTGACACGCGCGCATCTCCCCGCGCCCGACGTCGTCAACAAGCTGCACGGGAACTCGGTCCTCGGCACCGTCCTCGCGTCGGGGCTGCGCGCGGTCATCGCCGAGCCTCGCATCACCGAAGCGGGGCTGCGTGCCGCGTTCGAGTCGGCAGGTCGCGCTGCGGTGCACCGGATGGAGCGCTACCTCAACGCGCTCGGCACGATCGCCTCGGCCGCTCCCTTGCTCGGCCTCATGGGAACGGTGATCGGCATGATCGAGATCTTCGGCTCGCAGGCGCCGACGGGAGGCAACAACCCCGCGCTGCTCGCCCACGGGATCTCGGTCGCGCTCTACAACACCGCGTTCGGCCTGATGATCGCGATCCCGACGCTGATGTTCTACCGCTACTTTCGCGGCCTGGTCGAGACCTACACGCTCGAGATGGAGCAGGCCTCGGATCGGCTCGTTCCGCACCTGATGCGCTTCGCGGTGCCGCGCGGCAGCTGAGGCCATGGCGCTCAATTTCAGGCGCCAGCGGGCCGAGGAACCCGAGATCAACCTGATCCCGTTCATCGACGTGCTGCTGGTCATCCTGATCTTCCTGATGCTGTCGACGACGTACTCGAAGTTCACCGAGCTGCAGATCACCCTGCCGGTGGCCGACGCCGACCAGGCGCGCGACCGGCCCAAGGAGATCGTCGTCGCGGTGTCCGCAGACGGGCGCTATGCGGTCAACAAGAAGCCGGTCGAAGGGCGCAGCGTCGACATCCTCGCCGCCGAGCTCGCCGCCGCCGCGGGCGGCTCGCCCGACATGGTCCTGATCGTTTCCGCAGACGCGACCGCGGCGCACCAGAGCGTCATCAACGTCATGGATGCCGCGCGGCGCGCGGGCATCGGCAAGCTCACCTTCGCGACGCAGTCCACGGCCGGCGCCGCGCGCTGACGCGGCCATGGCCGCGCCGGCGAACTTGCGCGAGCGGATCGCGGCGACGCTCGAGCGTGCCTGGCAAGGCCGCGGCCCGCTCAGCACCGTGCTCGTTCCCGCGGCCTGGGCGTTCGGCGCCGCCGCGCGAGTCCGGGGCTCGCTCTACGCGCGCGGCTGGCGCGCGCGCGGCAGGCTGCCGGCGCCCGTGGTCGTCGTCGGCAACGTGCTGCTCGGCGGTGCCGGCAAGACGCCGACCGTGCTCGCGATCGTCGCGACGCTGAGCCGCAACGGCTACCGGCCGGGGATCGTCTCGCGCGGCTACGGCCGCGCCGGCGCCGAGGTCGCCCTGGTCGACGCCGACGCCAGCGCCGAGCAGGTCGGCGACGAGCCGCTGCTGCTGCGCCGGCGCGCCGGCGTTCCGGTGGCAGTCGGCGCCGATCGCGTCGCCGCCGGGCACGCCCTGCTGCGCGCGCATCCCGAACTCGACGTCATCGTCAGCGACGACGGGCTGCAGCACCTCGCCCTCGAGCGCGACGTCGAAGTGCTCGTCTTCGACGAGCGCGGCAGCGCCAACGGGCGGCTGCTCCCGGCCGGGCCGCTGCGCGAGCGCGTTCCTGCAGCGCTCGGCGCAACTCAGCTCGTCGTCTACAACGCCGATCGACCGACGACGGCGCTCCCCGGGCACTGCGCGAGGCGCGCGCTCGCCGGGCTCTGGCCGCTCGGCGCCTGGTGGAGCGGCGCCGCGCCGGAGGCCGGATCGCTCGAGGCCTTGCGCGGCCGCAAGGTCGTCGCGGTCGCAGGCATCGCGCGACCTGGGCGTTTCTTCGCGATGCTTCGCGCGCACGGCCTCGACATCGTCGAGCAGCCGCTCGGCGACCACGCCGACTTCAGCGCACTGCCCTGGCCGATGGGCACGGCCGACGTCGTCCTCACCGAGAAGGACGCGGTCAAGCTGCCGCCGTCGCGCCGGCTGAACGCGCGCGTCTGGGTCGCGCGCTTAGACTTCGTTCCCGGTCCGGCGTTCGACGCCGCCTTGCTGGCGCTCCTGCCCCAACCCACCCCGATCGACGCGCATGGAAACACGGCTCCTTGAGTTGCTCGTCTGTCCGCTCTGCAAGGGACCGCTGCAGCATTGGCGGCCGCCGCAGCACGACCGCCAGGAACTGGTCTGCAATGCCGACGGGCTCGCGTTTCCGGTGCGCGACGGCATCCCGGTCATGCTCGAGAGCGAAGCGCGCGCGCTCGGCCGCGAGACCGGGCCCACGCCGCCGCCGGAGGCCCCCGCCGCGCCGGCGTGACGCGTGAGCTTCGTCGTCCTGATCCCGGCCAGGCTCGCGTCGTCGCGGCTGCCGCGCAAGGCCCTCGCCGACCTCGGCGGGGTGCCGATGATCGTCCGTGTCGCCCAGCGCGCGGCGCGCTCGCGCGCGTCGCGTGTCGTGGTTGCCGCCGATGACGCCGAGATCGTCGGCGCGTGCGCCGCGCACGGCATCGCAGCGCTCCTCACCTCGGTGCGCCACGCGAGCGGCAGCGACCGGATCGCCGAGGCGAGCGCGGCGCTCGGCCTGGACGATGCCGAGATCGTCGTCAACGTGCAGGGCGACGAGCCGCTGATCGAGCCGGCATTGATCGACGCCTGCGCCGCGCTGCTCGCCGAGCGCACCGACTGCGTGATGAGCACGGCGGCGCATGCGATCGACGACCGCGCCGACTTCGCCAACCCGAACATCGTCAAGGTCGTGCTCGACGCCGCGGGCCGCGCCCTCTACTTCTCGCGCGCGCCGATCCCGTGGCCGCGCGAGGACGAAGGGATAGGAGCGTTGGCGATGGCGACGCCGGCGCTCCGCCACGTCGGCCTCTACGCCTATCGAGCGGGATTCCTGCGCCGCTTTCCGCTCCTGGCGGCCAGCCCGCTCGAGGAGATCGAGCGCCTCGAGCAGTTGCGCGTGCTCTGGCACGGCGAGCGCATCGCGGTGCACGTCAGCGATCTGCCGCCCGGCATCGGCGTCGACACCGCCGAGGACCTCGCCCGCGCGCGCCGTCTGATCGCCGACACCGGCGCTGCGGGTTTTGCCTGAGCATGCCTGGGCGGCCGCAAACGCGGCGCCGCCTATGATTCCCAGCGACCTTCGCGAGCACCGAGGCACGACGCCATGAGACTCATCCTGTTGGGAGCGCCCGGCGCCGGCAAGGGAACCCAGGCGGCGTTCATCTGCCAGCGCTTCGGCATCCCGCAGATCTCGACCGGCGACATGCTGCGTGCCGCGGTCAAGGCCGGAACGCCGCTCGGGCTTGCCGCCAAGAAGGTGATGGACTCGGGGTCGCTCGTCAGCGACGAGATCATCCTCGGCCTGGTCAAGGAGCGGATCGCCCAGCCCGACTGCGCCAACGGGTTCCTCTTCGACGGATTCCCGCGCACGATCGTCCAGGCCGAGGCGCTCAAGTCCGAGGGCATCAAGCTCGACTTCGTGCTCGAGATCGACGTTCCGGACTCGGCGATCATCGAGCGCATGAGCGGCCGCCGCGTCCACGCCGCATCGGGCCGCACGTACCACGTCCACTTCAACCCGCCGCAGGTCGCGGGGATCGACGACGTCACCGGCGAGGCGCTCATCCTGCGTGTCGACGACGAGGAAGAGACCGTCCGGAAGCGTCTGGCCATCTACGCCGCGCAGACGCGGCCGCTGGTCGAGTACTACCAGCGCTGGGCGGCCGCGGGCGACCCCGAGGCGCCTGCGTACCGCAAGATCAGCGGCACCGGCAGCGTCGAGGAGATCACTGCGCGCGCGCTCGCTGCGCTCGGTTGAAGGAGTTCGAGATGGAGATCGCAAAAGGCCAGGTATTCATCGTCACCGGCGGCGCGTCCGGCCTCGGCGAAGGCACGGCGCGCATGCTGGCTGCCCATGGCGCAACGGTCGTCGTTGCCGACCTGCAGGACGAGCGCGGCGCGGCGGTGGCGCGCGAGATCGGCGGCCGCTTCGTCCGCTGCGATGTCAGCCAGGAAGCCGACGCCGAGCGCACGGTCGTCGAGGCGACCGGCGTCGGCAAGCTCGTCGGCCTCGTCAATTGCGCCGGCATCGGCCCGGCGTCGCGCACCGTCGGCCGCGAGGGCGCGCATTCGCTCGCGCTGTTCGCCAAGGTCGTCACGGTCAACCTGATCGGCAGCTTCAACATGATCCGCCTCGCCGCCGAGGCCATGGGCAGGAACGCGCCCGAGCCGACCGGCGAGCGCGGCGTGCTGATCTCGACCGCGAGCGTCGCCGCCTACGACGGGCAGATCGGCCAGGCCGCCTATTCGGCGTCGAAGGGCGGGATCGTCGGCATGACGCTGCCGATCGCGCGCGACCTCGCCAAGGTCGGCATCCGCAACATGACGATCGCCCCCGGCATCTTCGGAACGCCCATGCTTTTCACGATGCCGGCCGAAGTGCGGGAGGCGCTCGCCGCGAGCGTGCCGTTCCCGAGCCGCCTCGGCACGCCGGAGGACTTCGCCAAGCTCGTCCACCAGATCGTCACCAACGACATGCTCAACGGCGAGGTCATCCGCCTCGACGGAGCAATCCGGCTGGCCCCGAAGAAGCGGGTTGGTGTTGAGACGGCCCCAACGGGGCCGGCCCCTCCCTCTTGGAGGGAGGGGAGCGAAGCGGGGAGGGAGCAGCCCTGCCAGCGCCGCGGCGCGATCGTCTCGCGCCTATTTAGGCGCGAGACGGATCGCGCCGTCGAGGCGGATGACCTCGCCGTTG
>DASXXO010000130.1:0-1720 GCA_036503045.1 Caldimonas sp.
GCCGTCGCCGACGCCGTTCCAGCGCAGGAACGCCGCGCGGACCGCGCGTGCCAGCGGCACGGGTGCGGCGGCCAGAAAGCGGTCGAGGAACGCGTCGAGCTTGGCGAGGTGCGCGCCGTCGTGCTGAACGTAGAGCTGCCAGACGAACGGCGACCCGGCCCAGATCGCGCGCGCCAGCGAGTCTTCGCCGCGCACGAGGTTGAGCGCGCACGACCAGAGCAGGTCGTCGAACTCGGTTTGCGCGATGAGCGGCAGCAGCGCCGCACGCAACGCGCCGCGCGTAAGCGTTGCGCCGAGGTGCTCCTCGACCTGCTTGGCGGCGGGGCCGGCGGTGGCGAGCAGCAGGGTCGGCTCCGTCGAGAGCACGTCGAGCAGCTCGCCGAGTGCGTCGTTGACGTAGCAGAACAGGCTGACGCGCCGTTCCCCGGGTCGCACGACGATGCCGTGCGAGGCGAGCCACGCATCGCCGGTTCCGAAGGCGCGCCTGCGTTCGAGGAGACCCGGCTCGCGCGGCAAGCCCCCGCTCGCCGGCGTGAAGCCCGGGAAGAAGAACCACGTCGTCGACGGCGGTTCGCCCGCTCGCCGGGTCGGCGACGGAAGTCCGTGCGAGCGCTCGGCGTATGGCTCGGCGGTGAGGTGCTCGACGTTGACGAGCAGCGGCGCGCGACCGTCGGCCGTGGTCGACCAGGCGCTGCCCGGCCGTCCACCGCCGAACAGCTCGACGACCACATCGGGCGGGATGAAAGGGCCCTCCGCCCAGCCGACGACCGTGACTCCGTCGGAGCCGTCGGGTGCCATCCAGGCGAGCGCGCGCGCGTCGTCGACGGCGAGCCGAACCGACTCGCCGCGCGCCGCGAGATCGGCTGCGAGCCGCCAGGCGACACCGATGTCGCCGAAGTTGTCGACGACGCGGCAGTAGAGGTCCCACTGCATCCGGCGATTATCGAAGCGGCGGCGCCCCCGCCGCCGCAGTGCGGCGACGTGCGCGGCACAATCGTCGGCGATGGGAGAGCCGAGCGTCGATCCGCGCGAAAGCGACCGCACCGCGGCACGCGAGCGGCTCCTCGCGGAGGTCGCGGCGCTGCCCAACCTGCCGGGCGTCTATCGCTTCTTCGACGCCGCCGACGTCGTCCTCTACGTCGGCAAGGCGCGTGACCTGAAAAAGCGCGTCTCGAGCTACTTCACCAAGCGCCACGCCGGCAGCGACGCGGCGATCTGGACCGGCCACATGGTCTCGCGCATCGCGCGCATGGAGACCACGGTCGTCCGCTCCGAGGCCGAGGCGCTGCTGCTCGAGAACAACCTGATCAAGGCGCTCGCGCCGCGCTTCAACATCCGCTTCGTCGACGACAAGAGCTATCCGTACCTGAAGATCGAGTCGCACCGCTTCCCGCGCGTCGCCTACTACCGCGGCGCGGTCGACCAGAGGCACCGCTACTTCGGGCCGTATCCGACCGCCTGGGCGGTCAAGGATTCGATCCAGCTGCTGCAGAAGGTCTTCCACCTGCGCACCTGCGAGGACACGGTGTTCGCGAACCGCACCCGGCCGTGTCTGCTCTACCAGATCAAGCGCTGCTCGGCGCCTTGCGTCGACTACATCTCGCCCGAGGACTACGCGCAGGACGTCGCCAATGCCGAGCGGTTCCTGTCGGGCGAGCAGCAGGAGCTGATCGATTCGCTGCAGGCGCAGATGCTGGGGCGCGCCGAAGCGCTCGAGTTC
>DASXXO010000131.1:0-6587 GCA_036503045.1 Caldimonas sp.
AAGCCGAGATCGCCGCGCCCTTGGCAGGTTCCGGATTGCTCGCCACCGGTTCGGCCGAGTGCGCGGCAAGGCCGCTGCAGGCGAGCGCCAGCGCGAAGAGAAAACGCGATGCAGGTTGCATGTAGGCGCCAGGTTCACGTGCCAAAGCCCGTGATTTTACAATGGCCGACCCAGGGCGAATCATGAGCACCTCGACGCCGACTTCTGCGGCTCAGCCGCAAGCGGCCGACGATGACGCGCAAGCGAAGAGGGCGCTCGCGTGGGCGCACACGGCGCGCTTCCTCACCACCGCGAGCGCGCTCGCCGAGTTGCCCGCCACCGAGCTGCCGGAGATCGCATTCGTCGGCCGGTCGAACGCAGGCAAGTCGACCGCGATCAACGTGCTGGCGCAGCAGAAGCGCCTCGCCTTCGCGTCGAAGACGCCCGGCAGGACGCAGCACATCAACCTGTTCGAGCTCGGGCCGAGGCTCGCCGCCGACGCATTGTTCGCCGACCTGCCTGGCTATGGCTACGCTGCGGTCGAACGCAACGCCAAGCTGCGCTGGCAGGAGGTGATGGCCGAGTACCTTGCGGTACGCCGCAGCCTCAGCGCGATCGTCGTGCTGGTCGATGGGCGGCTCGGCTTCACCGAGATCGATCGCAAGCTGCTCGGGTTCGTCGCGCCGCGCTTGGCGAACGGATCGGTCAAGCTGCTCGCGCTCCTCACGAAGGTCGACAAGCTCAACCGGCGCGAGACGGGTGCCGCGCTGGCGGCGGCACGCGAAGTGCTGGGCGAGATCACCCGCGAGGAGAGCGAGGTCGCGCTGGCCGCGTTCTCGTCGCTCAGCCGCATCGGCGTCGCTGACGCGGCGCGCGTGCTCTACCAATGGACCCATCCAGGCAGCCCTGCATGATCGAGACCTTCTCCCTCACGCTCGGCAATGGCATCGACCTCAGCTGCCGCGCGGCAGGTCGCAGCGGCGACCCGGTGCTCGTCTTCCTGCACGGATTTCCGGAAGCGGCCTTCGTCTGGGACGAGCTGCTCGAGCACTTCTCGGCGCGCTACCGCTGCGTCGCGCCCAACCTGCGCGGCTACGAGCGTTCTTCGGCGCCGGTCGACGTCGAGGCCTATCGCGCGAAGCACCTCGTCGCCGACATCTCATCGCTGATCGATGCGCTCGGCGGCCAGCTCGCCGCGCTCGTCGCGCATGACTGGGGCGGCGCGCTCGCCTGGGGCCTCGCGGCGCAACGGCCCGAGGCGATCGGCCGTCTCGTCATCGTCAACTCGCCGCATCCGGCGACCTTCCTGCGCGAGCTGCGCGACAACCCGGCGCAGCAGGCGGCGAGCGCATACATGAACTTCCTCTGCCGGCCCGACGCCGAGGAGCTGCTGAGCGCGAACGACTTCGCGCGCCTGTGGCCGTTCTTCACCAACATGGGCGCGGCGGACCCGAACCGCATCGGCGGCGGCTGGCTCACCGAGCAGATGCGCGAGCGCTACCGCGTGGTCTGGCGCGCCGGCCTGCGCGGCGGCTGCAACTACTACCGCGCCTCGCCGCTCAGACCGCCGGTCGGCAGCAACGACGCGGTCCTGCGGGTCGAGCTTCCGCCTTCCGCAGTGACCTCGCGCGCGCCGACGCTCGTCATCTGGGCCGAGGACGACATCGCCTTGCCGGTGGCGCTGCTCGACGGTCTCGAGGCGTTCGTTCCCGATCTGCGCGTGGTTCGCGTTCCCGGTGCGACGCACTGGATCGTCCACGAGCGGCCCGAGCTCGTCGTCGCCGAGATCGAGCGCGAGCTCGCCGGCTGAAAGTCGCCTCAGGCGCGCGGCGAAATGTCGCGCATCATGCGGTCGACCGCGCGCTCGACCAGCGGCTTGGCCTCGACCGCCTGCACCAGTCCGGCCGCGGCGAGCCGCTCGAGCGCGCGCCGGGTGATCGAGTGCGTGTGCCAGGGCGATTCGCCGGCAAAAAGGTAGAAGAGGCCACGGTCGCTGCGCCAGAGCAGCTGCACGCGACTCCAGCGCCCTTGCAGGAAGATGCGCTGCCGGTCGCCGCCGCGCAACGCGTCGATGCGGCGCGCCGGATCGTCGTCGAGGTGATCAGCGCCGCTCGGCAGGTGCTCGGCCGGGACCGTCTCCATCGACGACAGGTCGATCACCGAGTCGCTGAAATGGCGCGCCGGCGTCTCGGGAACGACCTCTTCGCGCAGCCTTCGGACGATCTCCTCGGAGCTCAGGGCGCCCGCCGCGCCGCCCGTGCGCGCTCCCGGCCTGAGCGCCTCGGTGTGGATCGTCATCAGCTCGTCGAACACGGCCTGCTGTTCGGCCGCGGGCAAGGCGATGCTCTCGACGCCGACGCGCAGCCGCTGCAGCAAGCCCGGCAGCAGGGCGATGAGCCGTTGCCGGCTCTGCGGATGGTCGGGGATCTTCAGGCTCCAGAGCAGCTCGTCGAGTGCCTTCAGCGTGCCCAGCGCCTGCTCCGACTGCTCGCCGTGGCGCAGCATCTCGTCGGCGATCACGCGCGACCAGGCTCCGGTGACGAAGCGGCGGATGGTCGGTGATGTTCGCAGCGGCTCCATCTGATCGGCGAGCCGTTGCATCAGGTGCTGCTGCAGGACTTCGCGCCGCTCGGCGATCTCGAGCGCCTCGACGGTCGCGTGAGCGGCGCGAAGCTGCTCTTGCAACTGCTCGGCGAGAAAGCTCTCGATCCGGTTCAGGCCGCGCCGGAACAGCGCTGCATCCGCCGTCGACGCGCCGGCCATCTCCTCGGCGACTGCGGCGGCGAACGCGACGAACGCCGCCAGGCGCGGATCCTCGACGCGCGTGTAGCCCTGGCTCGTGAAGCCGATGCGGTCGAGCAGTCGCCACACCGGGTGCTCGAGAGAATCGAGCGCAGAGTGGTCGGCCAGGCAGACCCGCAACGCCGCGACCTGCATGCGCGAGATCAGCGGGCGCAATGCGCCTTGCAGGATCGAGTCTTTGAGAAGCGCCTCGAACAGTCGGGTGACCAACTCGATGATTTGCCGGTCGACCGGCTCGCTTGCGCTCGCGAGCAGCGCAGAACGCTGCTGCTCGAGCCGCTGACCGGTCGACGCGCGGCCCGGCTCGGTGCGTTCGAAGGCGGACTGGCGCAGCAGCTCGTCGAGGCGAAGCAGCGCCTGCTCGAAGGCCGGGCTGCGCCGGCTGCCGCCATCGCTGCGCACCTGAGCGAGAGCGCCGGCGGGCGGCGCGCCTTCGTCGCGAACCGCACCCGAGCGCTGCGGCATGCTGGCGAGAAGCCCGCTGAGAGCGCCGTGGCGGGAGGGCTCCACGATCGGACGGGCGAACCCGGCGCCGGACGGCAGGACGACCGTGCGGTAGGCGCCGGGCTGCACGCCTTGCGACTCGAGCCGTGTCGACGCCGCAGCCGCAGCGCTCTTCAACAGCCCCGCGGCGACGCCCGCCGAGGTGCGCAGGATGATCGCGCGCTGGAGCTGGGGCCGCGCGACGGCGCACGCCGCGTCCCAAAGCGCCGTCGCGTAGACGAGCGGCCGGAACGGGTTCGAATCGGCCGTGACGTGGGCCTGGCCGAGGAGCGTCGATGTGAACGTCTGCAGCTCGCGCAGCTCCCATTCGGCGGTGCTGTCGATGAGCTGCATCGCGCGCGAGATGCCGATGTCGACCTCTACGCTCGCTTCGTCCATCAGCTCGAGTCCGCCGCTGCTGCGCGGCTCGCCCGCCCAGGTGTCGCGATGCTCGTCGAGCTCGCGCGTGACCTGCGCGCGCAGCGAGTCGACGAACGCCTTCTCGTAGAGGGGGCCGCTGCGCTGCAGGCTCGCGACGATGTCGGCGTAGTGGACGCCTTCGCCGCCGGGAATCGGCGCCTGGTTCGAAGGCCCGAGCAGTTGCACGGTTCCCGCGAGGACGCGCGAGACCAGGGCCGGCGCGAGCACGAGTTCGTCGTCGACGAAGCGTTGGAAGAGCGGGGCGATCGCCATGGAGCTTCGAGGTCGAGCGTCTTGCCGATTATCTCGCGCGACCCGAAAGCGAGCCGGTACCGACCCGCGCGCGCGGCGTAGGTCCGGTGCGCGCATGAAAAAGGGCTGCCGAAGCAGCCCTTGCAAGCGTCCCGGAGGACAGGGTCACATGTCCATGCCGCCCATGCCGCCCATGCCGCCCATGCCGCCCATGCCACCGCCAGCGCCGGCGGTCTCTTCCTTCGGCGCTTCGGAGATCATGGCCTCGGTGGTCAGCATCAGCGAGGCGACCGACGCGGCGTTCTGCAGCGCGGTGCGCGTGACCTTGGTCGGGTCGAGGATGCCCATCTCGATCATGTCGCCGTACTGGCCGTTCTGGGCATTGAAGCCGTAGTTGCCCTTGCCGGCGAGGACCGCCGCGACGACCACGCTCGGCTCGTCGCCGGCGTTCTGCACGATGATCCGGATCGGCTCTTCGATCGCACGCAGGATCAGCTTGATGCCGGCTTCCTGATCGGGGTTGTCGCCCTTGATCGTGCCCGCCGACTGCTTGGCGCGCAGGAAAGCGACGCCGCCGCCGGCGACGATGCCTTCCTCGACCGCGGCACGGGTCGCGTGCAGCGCGTCCTCGACGCGCGCCTTCTTCTCCTTCATCTCGGTCTCGGTCGCGGCGCCGACCTTGATCAGCGCCACGCCGCCGGCGAGCTTGGCCACGCGCTCCTGGAGCTTTTCCTTGTCGTAGTCGCTCGTCGCTTCCTCGATCTGGACGCGGACCTGCTTGACGCGCGCCTCGATGTCGGCCGCGGCACCGGCGCCGTCGATGATGGTCGTCGTTTCCTTCGCCACCTCGACGCGCTTGGCCTGGCCGAGGTCGGCGAGCTGCACCTTCTCGAGCGTCAGGCCGACTTCCTCGGCGATCACCTTGCCGCCGGTGAGGATCGCGATGTCCTCGAGCATCGCCTTCCTGCGGTCACCGAAGCCCGGCGCCTTGACGGCGACGACCTTGAGGATGCCGCGCAGCGTGTTGACGACCAGGGTCGCGAGCGCTTCGCCTTCGACTTCCTCGGCGACGATCAGGAGCGGCCGGCCCGACTTGGCGACCTGCTCGAGCGTCGGCAGGAGGTCGCGGATGTTGCTGATCTTCTTGTCGAACAGCAGCACGAACGGGTTGTCGAGGTGGGCGACCTGCTTGTCGGGGTTGTTGATGAAGTAGGGCGAGAGGTAGCCGCGGTCGAACTGCATGCCTTCGACCACTTCCAGCTCGGAAGCGAGCGACTTGCCGTCCTCGACGGTGATCACGCCTTCCTTGCCGACCTTGTCCATGGCGTCGGCGATGATCTTGCCGACTTCCTCGTCGCTGTTGGCCGAGATCGTTCCGACCTGGGCGATCTCCTTGCTGGTCGTCGTCGGCTTGGACTGCTTCTTGAGTTCTTCGACGAGGACCGTGACGGCCTTGTCGATGCCGCGCTTCAGGTCCATCGGGTTCATCCCCGCGGCCACGTACTTCATGCCTTCGCGGACGATCGCCTGCGCGAGCACGGTCGCGGTCGTGGTGCCGTCGCCGGCGATGTCGCTGGTCTTGGAAGCGACTTCCTTGACCATCTGCGCTCCCATGTTCTGGAGCCTGTCCTTGAGCTCGATCTCCTTGGCGACCGAAACACCGTCCTTGGTGACGGTCGGGCCGCCGAACGAGCGCTCGAGGACCACGTTGCGGCCCTTCGGGCCGAGGGTGACCTTGACCGCGTTGGCGAGGATGTTCACACCCTCGACCATGCGCGAGCGGGCGTCACCGCCGAAAGAAACGTCTTTTGCTGCCATCTTCTACTCCTGAATCGTGCTGCTTACTTCTCGACGACGGCGAAGATGTCTTCTTCGCGCATGACGAGAAGCTCGTCGCCGTCGACCTTGACGGTCTGGCCGCTGTACTTGCCGAACAGCACGCGATCGCCGGCCTTCACGTTCATGGTCGTGATGTCGCCGCGCTCGTTGCGCTTGCCGGGGCCGACCGAGAGAACCTCGCCCTGGTCGGGCTTCTCGGCGACGTTGTCGGGAATGACGATTCCGGATGCGGTCTTGGTTTCCTGCTCTACGCGCTTGACGACCACGCGGTCGTGCAACGGACGAAGTTTCATGGGATCTCCTTGGTTCGATCGAACGGACGGTTCAGCGACCAGTGGCGCGGCGGCCCCGGTGCCCTGACAGTATTAGCACTCCTCATGACCGAGTGCTAGCAGAGGCATTATAGGGAGCATCCGAGACCTTTCAAGGGCCCGGACGTCTTCGGCGCGACAGCTTCCGGCAACCGGCTCGTTACAGTTCATCCATGGTCCGGTCGGTCATTGCCCTCGACGCCGACGGCGTCCTGCTCGACTTCCACCTCGGCTACGCCCGGGCGTGGGCGCGCGCGTTCGGGGCGGCCCCCGCCGAGCGCGACCCGCTCGCCTACTGGCCGATGGACCGCTGGGACGTCGAGCGGCTCGACGAAGGGCGGCGGGCCCACTTCCGGCGACACTTCGACAAGGAGTTCTGGTCTTCGGTGCCGGCGATCACCGGCTCCGCCGAAGCCTGCCACCGCCTGCACGATGCCGGCTTCGACCTGGTCTGCGTCTCGGCGCTCGACGCCGAGCACGAGGCGGCGCGGCTGCGGAACC
>DASXXO010000132.1:0-9566 GCA_036503045.1 Caldimonas sp.
ACCGCCTCGTCGTCGACGCTGTAGCCGCGCTTCCTGGTCAGCGCGAGCTCTCGTTGCAACGACTCGACATCGCGCGGGCCCTTGTGCGTCAGCCGGGTCGAGAGCTGGCCGATGAAACGGCGCCGGATTTCGTCCGCGGGCAGCTGCGCGAGCATCGCTTTGCCGCTGCCGGACAGGTACGCCGGCAGTCGCATGCCCACCGTGAACGCCAGGCCGAGCGGCCGCGCGCTGTTGCGCACCGCGACGTAGAGCGCCTCGTTGCCCGAGAGAACCGAAAGCACGACGGTCTCCTCGGGGCCCATCCCGGCCGGCCCCCAGAGGGCATTGAACTCCTGGGCGACGTCGGTGCCGGCGACGAACGCCTCGGCGAGTCCCATCACGCGCGGGCCGATCAGGAACGAGCCGTCGGCCTGGCGGCGCAGGTAACCGAACCAG
The DNA here is from genome assembly GCA_036503045.1 of Caldimonas sp. Taxonomy (GTDB): domain Bacteria; phylum Pseudomonadota; class Gammaproteobacteria; order Burkholderiales; family Burkholderiaceae_C; genus Schlegelella_A. The sequence continues at coordinate 436 of DASXXO010000132.1, forward strand.
ACGAGGGTCGTGCACAGGCCGTGCACGCTGCTCTTGGGTAGCGCGAGCTCGCTCGCCAGGCGCGCCAGGGTCATCGGCTCGCGGCCGCGCGCGAGCCGATCGAGCAGGGTGATGGCACGCGCCACCGCCGGAACGAGGGGAGCGCCGGGGGCGCGCTCGCGGCGAAACGGCAGCGGATAGGGGGCCGCGAAGGTCATGGGGTGCAAGCGGAGCGGCCAAGCGGGCCGGATGGCGCGTTCATTCGGCTGAACCGGCTTCAGCAGGACGCGCAGTCTAGGGACCGCGCGCCGCGGCGTCTCCCCTGCACGCACGCGAACGCGGGTTAGTCCTGAGAGCATTTGCCCGCATGGCGACATCAGTGCCCGGCCCGCAGGGGTGTGAAAACGTCACTCGGCCGCTGCGCCTTCCTCACTCGCAGCGCCGGTGGTGGGTGCGCAGACTGCGAGCCAGTTCGACGCATCGGTCGCGTCGACGCCCCACCCGGAGCACTGCCATGCGGACATTCCATGAAGATCTCGCGACGCTACTGGTCAGCGCGACCCTCTGCATCGCCGCCGCATCGGTCTTCGTCGTCGTCTTCGCGACCGCCGCCTGAGGCGCGGACGAGGAGGAACGGGGCGCTAGCGCGCCGCGGGGAGCTTGCGCAGGATGACGTGGCGGCCGTCGCGCAACGTGACGTAGCCGCCGGTCGTCAGGTCCTTCATCACCCGGTTGACCATCTCGCGCGACGAGCCGACGCGGTCGGCGATGTCCTGCTGGGTCAGCTTTTCGCGCACCACGCGCTCGGCGCCGACCTGGTCCGAGAGCTCGGTCAGGAGCCGCACCATGCGGCCGTACACGTCCTGCAGCGCGAGGCTCTTCACCTGCTCGGTCAGGCGGCGCACCATCCGCGTGAGTTTCTGCGTCAGGTGGAGCGCGAACTCGGGGTGCTCGGCGAGGAACTCCGGCAGCTGCGCCGCCTGGACGACGCAGCACGTCGACGCCTCAATCGTCTTGACCGACGCCGAACGCTTCGAACCGTCGAGCGACAGCTCGCCGAGGTACTCGCCGGGGCCGTGCTCCGAGAGGACGACGTCGCGCCCTTCCGCAGAGCTCGCGAAGACGCGCAGCTTTCCGCTCAGCACGATGTAGAGCGAGCCGCCGGCGTCGCCTTCGTTGAGCAGGATCGTCTGGGCGCGAAACGCGCGGCTGTTGCCGCGCGCCGCGAGCGCCTCGAGCAGCGACGGCGGCAGGCGGTCCTCGTTCATGGCGTCGAGGTCCGGGGGGGCGTGACGCTCGCCGACAAGGCGCGCGCCTGACGCGACGTGCCCTCGCTCAATCGCCCCACGCCCCACAGGCCGAGGACGATCGCGACACCGCAGCCGATCCGCTGCGACCAGGTCAGCGCATGCGCGTACCAGAGGAAGAGCATCGTCGCGCCGAGCATCGCGACGAAGAGGGCAAAGGCGAGCGCGACCCGCGCGCGCGGCACCTCCGGGCTCCAGCGCTCGAAGGCCCCGACCGAGAACGCGGGCTTCGGCCAGCGCGCGGCGACGTCGTCGGGGCGCCAGCCCGGGGGGGCGAGCCAGATGCGCAGCTTGTCGCGCCAGCGACGCGCCCGCCGCGCGTCGCGCGCGAGGTCGCAATAGACCTGCAGGTTGGCCCAGAGCGGGTTCCAGCTCCTCAGCGGCGCACGCGTCCCGTAGAGGCAGGGAACGGCGCGATCTTCCTCCACGTAGGTGCCGAACAGGCGATCCCAGACGATTAGCACGCCGCCGTAGTTGCGATCGAGGTAGGCGTCGTTGACGGCGTGGTGGACGCGGTGATTGCTCGGCGCACAGAACCAGCGGTCGAACCAGCCGAGGCGGCCGACCTGCTCGGTGTGGACCCAGAACTGGTAGAGCAGGTCGATCAGCGCGACGACGCCGAAGACGAGCGGCGGAAAACCGGCGAAGGCCATCGGCAGGTAGAAGATCCAGCCGGCGAGCCAGCCGCTCGAGGTCTGGCGCAGCGCGGTCGAGAGGTTGTAGTCCTCGCTCTGATGGTGGACGACGTGCGCGGCCCAGAACAGCGCGACGCGGTGGCCGGCGCGGTGATGCCAGTAGTAGAGGAAGTCGTAGGCGAGAAGGCCGCAGAGCCATGTCCAGTGCGAGCTCGCCGGCAGCTGCCAGAGCGCGAAGCGGTCGTAGGTCCAGACGTAGATGCCGAGCGTGAGGAGCGCGGTGAAGACGCCGACGATCCGGCTCATGACGCCGAGGCCGATGCTCGAGAGCGCATCGCTCAGCCGGTAGCCGTCGCGGCCGCGCGCCCGGCCGAGCGCGAACTCGATGCCGATCAGGGCCAGGAAGACCGGCGTCGCGAGGACGATGATCTGCGCCTCGGTCATTGCCTGTGCCCGTCTTCAGCTGAGGCAGCCGCGCGCCTCGATCGGCCACACCGCGGCGACGACGCCGCCGGCGAGTCCGCCGCGGACGACGACGTAGCGGTCGTGCAGGTTGACCGTCGGATCGCAGTGGCCGGGGACGAGCCACACCGTCTCGCCGAGCTCGGGCAGGCGCGCGGCGCCTTCGCCCGCGCGGGCCCGGACGACCCCGTGCTCGTCGCCGCCGCTGGCCCATGCGAGGTCGCGTTGCCAGAGGCGCGGCGGCCCGGAATCGAGTGCGTGCGACTTGTGGCCGGCGTCGATCACCGCGTGCGCCGCGCCGCGGCTGACGACTTGGGCTTTGACGAAGAGGGCGTGCTCGAAGCGCGGCGCCGAAGCGAGCGGCACGTTGTCTGCGTAATCGCGGTCCATGAAGAGGTAGCTCCCGACCTGCAGCTCGCCCCAGACGCCACTCGCCGCATCGAAGGCGAACGTCCCGGTGCCGGCACCGGTGACGAGCGGGCAAGCGATGCCCAGCGCGCCGACGCTCGCCTGCGCCGCGCGCGCGAGCGAGGCAGCGTGGTGCGCCGCCGCCGCGCGCTCGGCGACGCTGCGCAGGTGCTGCGCGGCGCCGTGGTACGCCTGCAGGCCGGCGAAACGCAGCCCGCCCTCGGGCGGCGCGTGGGCGACGACGCGGTGCGCGAGCTGCCCGGCGGCGGCCGGCGGCGCGCCGCAGCGGCCTTGGCCGACGTCGACCTCGACAAAGACGTCGATGGTCGCGCCGGATCGCGCCATCGCCGCCGCGAGACGGTCGATGCCGGCGAGCGAATCGACCGCGATCGCCAGGCGAATCCGTGCGGCGAGCGCGGCGACGCGCACGAGCTTGGCCTCGTCGATCACCTCGTTCGAGATGTAGATGTCGTCGACGCCCGCTGCCGCAAGCGCCTCGGCCTCGCTCGTCTTCTGCACGCAGACCCCGACCGCGCCGGCCTCGATCTGCAGGCGAGCGATCGTCGCGCTCTTGTGCATCTTCGCGTGCGGGCGCAGGCGCATGCCGCAGCCGCGTGCGAAGGCGGCCATCGCCTGCAGGTTCTTCTCCATCGCGTCGAGGTCGACGACGAGCGCGGGCGTGTCGATCGTCTCGACCGGATCGCCGGGCCGGGCCGCGGGCGCCGCGTTCATCGCTTCACTCCGCAGCGCGCGGCACGGTCGGGCAGTCGCCCTCGCTCGCGTCGTCGAGCGTACCGTCGTCGAGGTGCGCGGTGTCGCTCCAGCCGACCAGCGTGAAGCGCTCGCCGGTGAAGAGCAGCCGGTTGATCGCCGCGTTGCCGAGCTCCCACGAGCGCGGCGCGTCGAGGCCGAGCCCCGACGCGGCGCGGTACAGGCAGTCGAGCACGCCGCCGTGCGTGACGACGAGGATCGAGCGGCCGCGCGCGCGCTCGGCGATCGCCGTGACGGCGGCGACGGCACGCGCGTTGAAGTCGACCAGGCTCTCGCCGCCGTCAGGTGCGAACGCAGGATCGTGGCGCCGCCACTGCGCCGCCTCGACCGGCCAGAGCGCGTCGATCTCGGCGTAGGTGTAGCCCTGGAACATCCCGAAGCTTCGCTCGCGCAAGCCGGGATCGGTCGCGACCGGCAGGCCGACGGCGCCGGCGATCGCGGCCGCGGTGTCGAACGCGCGCGCCAGGTCGCTCGAGACGATCGCTTCGATCCCCGCGTCGGCGAGCACCTCGGCGGCGCGCGCCGCCTGGCGCCGCCCGCGCTCGCTGAGCGCGGTGTCGAGCTGTCCCTGCATGCGCATCTCGGCGTTCCAGACGGTCTCGCCATGGCGTACCGCGACGATCCGTGTCACCTCGGGATCGGTGCTCGCGCCAAACCCGCTCACGAGCGGAGCAGCCGGCGATTGAGCGTGTAGGTCCCCGAATGCAGGGCTTCGGCGAGGACGTGTCCGTCGATCGCCTGGCGCAGCGCAGCGCCGTTGAAGCGGCCTTCGAGCGGCGCGCGCGCGACCGCAAGCGCGTACAGCGTGAAGACGTAGTGGTGCACGAGCGAGTCGTTCCACGGCGGGTACGGGCCGTCGTATCCGAAGTAGTCGCCCGCGAGCTCTGCATTGCCGGCGAACCAGCCGGTGAAGTCGTTGATGCCCTGGCGACCGCCCTCGAAGCCGGGAACGGCGACCGCGGGGCCGGGCTTGCCGCGCGCCGTGAACTTCTGGCTGAACGCGCCCTCCGGAAGCGCGCTCGTCGTCGCCGGGATGTCGGCGAGCAGCCAGTGGAAGAAGTCGACGCGCGGCAGGTCGGCCGGAATCTCGCGGCCGGGCTGGTTGACGTCGTCGCCGCGGCTCGGCACGTCGAAGTCGTGACAGATCAGGACCAGCGACTTCGTCCCCGCCGGCAGCTCGCTCCAGCCGAGGTGCGGGCTGACGTTGTCGGAGAACGCGGTGCCGGCCGCGTCGTCGAGGCGGCCGCAGGCGTACTTCGCCGGGATGCGCTCGCCGTTCGCAAAGCTGTCGCTCCAGAGTTTCATGCTGCTCCCCGCTCTCGTGGACGGCCGCGGCGCGACGCTCAGACGCCCCAGACGATGTCGGCGCGTTCGGCGAGCGAGCGCCGCATCATCTCGAGCATCGGCCAGGCACGCTGCTGCAGGCCGATCGCTTCGGCGCCGTGCTCGTCATCGTCGTCGGTCCGCCTGGCGTCGCGCCGCGCCAGCTCGGCGGCGGCGATCGCCTCCTCGAGCGCACGGATCGCCTGCGGCAGCGCGGCGGCTTCGATGATTCCCTGTTTGGCCGGCTCGCGGCCGATGACGCGAAGGATCTGCTCGCCGACCGGATCCATCATGATGAGATCGCTGTCGGCCTTCGACTTGAATCGATACATCGCGGGTCAGCGCTCGGGGTACATGTAGCCGCGGTTGAACGGATACGACGATTGTGCGCCGCGCATCGGCCCCGTCGCGACGTCGCCGTCCGGCCGCACGCTCAGCATCTGGTGCAGCGAGAGCCAGGCGCGCTCGAAGCACATCGCGCTGCCGGCGAGGTAGAGCCGGTAGGCGCGCAGCACGGTGTCGGTCGTGAGCGTGCGCGCGGCGCCGAGCTGCGCCTCGAGCGCGTCGCTCCAGGCCCACAGCGTCCTCGCGTAGTGCGGTCGCAAGCTCTCGACGTCGACCGGCTCGAGCCCGGCTTCGGCGGTGCTCTCGAGCACGCGCGAGACGTGCGCGAGCTCGCCGCCCGGAAAGATGTACTTCTCGATGAACTCGCCGAGCCCGGAGCCGAGCTGGTCGTTGCGCGTGCCGCCGGCGGTGATGCCGTGGTTGAGCAGCAGGCCGCCGGGCTTGAGCAGGCGGCGGATCTTGGCGAAGTACTCGGGCAGGCGGGCGCGGCCGACGTGCTCGAACATGCCGACCGAGGCGATCTTGTCGTACGGCTCGCTCTCGGCGAGCGCGCGGTAGTCGAGCAGCTCCATGCGCACGCGGCCGCCCAGGCCGCGCTCGGCGATCAGCTTGTTGACATGCGCGTGCTGGTTCTTGCTGAGGGTGATGCCCTGCGCACGCACGCCGTAGTTCTCGGCCGCGAACAGCAGCAGGCCGCCCCAGCCGGCACCGATGTCGAGGAAGCGCTCGCCTTCCTTCAGCATGAGCTTCGTGCAGATATGGTCGAGCTTGGCCTCCTGCGCCTGGGCGAGCGACATCGCGGGGTCGCGGAAGTAGGCGCACGAATAGATGCGCCGCGGGTCGAGCCAGAGCGCGTAGAAGTCGTCGGAGACGTCGTAATGGAACTGGACCTGCTCGGCATCGACCTCCGGGCGGTGGCGCAGGCGCGAGCGCGCCAGCCGCGCCGCGCTGCGCATCCAGCCGAGCGGCGCCGGCGCGCCCCCTCCCGGCCGGGTCGGGTCGCCCGGCATCAGCTCGGCGGCGGCGGCCATCAGCTCGCGCATGCCGCCGTCGAGATCGACCCTGCCTTCGACGTAGTCCTGGCCGACCTTGCCGACCTCGCCGGTGACGAGGTGGGCGAGCGGCGAGAGATCGTTCACCCGAAGCGTCACCGCCGCGTCGCTTCGGCCGATACGCCGCCCGCCCGGCAGGACGACGGCGATGGGAAGACTCAAGGACCCGAGGCGCTGCTCGAGGGCACCTGCGATCGCTGGCATGGCGGACGTTCGAGTGGTCGTGAACGCCTAACTTTAACGGGGTCGCGCGGCCACCGCTGCCATGGCCGACAAGGGGACTGGGCGCCCGGGGCGATCCGGGCGCTCGCCCGCGCCCGGCTCAGGAAGCGCCGGCCGAGACGACGCGGAAGGCGAAGACCCGGCCGATCGGCCGGCCCCGGCTCAGCTGCGGCAGCGTCGAACGCTCGATCAGCGCGCCCGAGCGCAGGCGCAGCGTGTCGGTCGCGCGCAGCATCGCGTTGTCGTCGAGCTCGGCCAGGCGCCGCATGTAGGCGCCCGGGCTCTCGACGCGCTGGCGCATCCAGTCGAACACCTCGTCGTCGGCACGCAGCAGCAGCATCTCCTCGGGAAGCTCCCAGAGCGCCGCGAAGCGGCGATTGAAGTGGCTGATATGGCCGGCCAGGTCGACGACGAGGACGGCGTCGGCGACGGCCTCGAGCGTCGCCGCGAGCCCGGCGGCGGTCGCCGCGGCAGCCGCCTCGACGCGCATCTGCTCGCTGCGGTCGTAGAGGGCGACGACGTAGAGGGCGTTGCCCGGCGCCGGCTCGATCCGGGTCACGCGCCGGACGACCGGGACCGCCTCGCCCCCGGCACGGGTGACGAACGAGTCGGAGAGGATGTGTGATGCGCGGCCCTTGCTGGCGACTTGCTGCCAGAAAGCCTGGTCTTCCGGCGTCGGCGCGGTCGCGAGCATGTCGCGGCCGACCAGCTCGGCGGGCTCCATCCCGAGCAGGCGGCCGGCGGCGCCGTTGGCGGCGACGATCCTGAGGCCCGCCGGTTCGACCAGGCATACCGCCTCGAGCAGCGCCTCGATCAGCGCCGGCCATGTGCGCCGCGCCGCGTCGGCCACGCTGAACGGATCGACCGGCAGCGGGTTGTTCACTCGTCCTCGTCGGCCGCGTTCGACGGCTCGAAGTAATAGGTCACGCGCGTGCTCGGCGCCAGATAGTCAAGCGCGGTGGGCGGCGTCTGCTGCGCGCGGACGCTGCGCCGGATGCCGAGGCCGGTCGCGGTCTCGAGGTTCAGGACGAGCGCCTCATCGGGCGGCGTCGCCGGGTCGTGGACGAGCACGCTCGGCTTGAGCGGCCGGGTCGAGTTGACGGCGACGACGAGCGCGTAGCGGTCGTCGGTGAGCTGCACCAGCGAACCCGGCGGATAGACCCCCATCATCTTGATGAAGGCGCCGAGGATCGAGGTGTCGTACTTGCTGCGCCCCTGCGCGAACAGCAGCGAGAGCGACTCATGCGGCGTCATGGCGCGCGCCAGCAGGTGCGGATTGCACAGGTTGTCGTAGCGGTTGACGAGGGCGACGATGCGCGCCGCCATCATCATCCGGTCGCTGTTGAGCTTCTCCGGAAAGCCGGTGCCGTCGGCGTGCTCATGGTGCTGCGCGATCACCGCCGTCGCGCCGGCCGACAGCCCCATGCGCCTGGCCTGTACCAGCCCGGCCTCGACGTGCTCCTGGTAGACGCGCAGCTCGTTGGGCGAAAAGTTGTCCTCGCGGTGGCGCAGCCGCGGCGGCAGGTCGATCTTGCCGACGTCGTGCAGCATCGCGCCGACGCCGAGGTCCTGCATCTCCTCTTCGGCAAAGCCGAAGCAGCGGCCCATCAGGAGCGCGATCACGGCGACGTTCATCGCGTGCATCGACGCCTTGTCGCCGGCGCCCACGACCAGCATGCGGATGCACAGGTCCTGCTCGCCGATCATCTTGTCGACGATCGCGCGCGAGAGCGCCTCGGCCTGCGCACGCGCCTCGAGCGGCATGCCCTCGACCAGCTCGAGCGTGTGCTTGCAGGTGCGTGCCGCCTCGACGTACTGGCGCGCGCAGCGCTGCTCCGCGGCACGCTGCCTGGCGAGCTTCCGCTGCCGCTCGGCCTGCGCGCGCTGGCGCGCGTGGCTGGCCGCGTCGACGACGTTGTCGTCCGCCGGCAGCGCGTACGGCACCGTATCGAGGGCGTCGGCGTCGCCGAGGCCCGAATCGTTGGCGGCGTCGCCGGCGCGCGCCGGCAGCGGGCCGGGCAGGGTCGTCGCCGGCGTGGTGTCGGCCCCCTCGGGATCGCTCTGCTGCGGGCTCCAGCGCACGCTGCGCAAGCCGAGCGAGCGGATCGTCGCCAGCTGCGCCGGCGAGGTGATGCGAAAGCTGCTGAGCGGAAACGGGTGCGCCATCCAGCCGATGTCGAGATGGACGTACATGCCGACGCGTAGCGCCTGGACGTCGATCCGATCGGTGGGAGGGCTGGCGGTCTTCATGGCGGTGCCGGCGGGCACGGGGGCACACGGGATAGCGAAGTTATCGGCGTCGTCCGCGGGACCTTGCCGCGGCGATTCGTGGCGGATCGCACGAAGTCGCGCGTAGCGGCGCTCGCAGCAGCAGCGCGCTTCCGGGCGCGACTACATCACTTCGAAGAAGCGCATCTCGACCACGGTCGGCCGGCGCACGCCGACGCCGACGAAGACGCGCTCGGCGATCCAGGCGAGCGCCGGCGCGCTCGCCTCGAAGCGCGGCACGCAGCGGAAGTACACCTCGGCCGGCTCGACCGGCTCGCCGCGCAGCAGCCGTGCCATCACCTCCGGGGCTGCGGTTCGCACCGCATCGTTCTGCACGTAGACGCGGTCGCCGCCGTCGG